>VGMB01000007.1 GCA_016866585.1 Chlamydiota bacterium | reverse complement strand
CAGGGTGGGTAGCCTCTCCATCCGGATTATTGAACGGCATGTCTATGTACCCAAGCTTTTTGTAGAAAAGATAGGCATTCGGGGAAGCTTCAGTTTGAAAAAGCGTTACGCCTCTTTGCTTCAGTTCCTGTTCGCAATGATCCATCAAGTATTTTCCCATGCCGCTGCCGCGCTTTTGTTCATCAATGACTATGATGCGCAGAGCAGCCCTATGATCCGGCCACATTTGCACATGGGCATACCCGATAACTTCACCTCTATCGTATAAGAGCCAATGAAGATGATCTTTTTGATCTAATGCCCAAGCGTAAGGGTCTTGAATGTTCAGCCGGTCAAAAAAATGCTTCTGCCTAAAATCAATAGCAGATTTTTTCTCTTTTTCAGAGGATATGAGGCGCGCTTGCGTATCGACATCTGTTTTTAATGCTGTGTCCACAACGCCATTGGGTTCAAACATGCCCTTAAACTGTTCAAGCATTGCCGACCTCTCTTTGCCTCCGTCCGGCATCAAAAGCAGCGCTTGTCCGTATTCTGCAATGTCTTCCACGATTCGTTCGTGCCGGTAATAAGCTAGGATGGCCCGGTTGATTTCAGTCTTCCCATATCCTTTATAAAAAAATTCTTCTTCGTGCGGATTATTCCAGACATTAGCCACTCCCCCGCCAATAAACATGAGATCGCGCTCTTTGGGAGCCATAATAGGATCGTCCCAATCCACTATGAATATCGAGCCGCTTTCATCGATCAGCACGTTCCCGCCGTGGATGTCTGAATGGCACAGCACAAATTCAGGCGATTGCTCTTGGATCTTTTGGCTTAAAGCTTCAGTCCTATCTACCAGGTGATGAATTATCTCCCTGTGCTCTCTCATAAAAGCCTGCAGCTTCAAAGCCGTTTCATCACCGTTTAGGTTACAGTCAATATGAGAATAAAGCGATCGAACAGCTTTCCTCCATTTATCCGAATAAGCCTCCTTTCTGATTAGATCTTTGACTGAAGGCGGTACATCAAATTCATGCACTTGCCTCAATACCTTACCTAGAACAGTCCATTGTTCGTCCGTTAGGCTATAGCAGAATCCGTTCTGTCCATTGATAAATGGATAAACAGTAAGAGTAGAACCGCTGATGTGCTGAGTTAGCTTGCCATTGGTTGTTTTGATAGGCGGAATGATCTGTTGAATTCCAGAAGCTTGCAGAAGGGCTAATATTGCAACGCTCATATCATAGTAATGGCCACGCTTCATCTTGACGAAATAGGACTGGCTGCTCTTCGTCTCAGCTTTATAGACGGAAGCATTCATATCCGCTCCTATTGGAAGAAGTGTAAGCACAGCTGCTGAGATGCCGTAATTAGCGTTTAAGCAATGAATGATGGATTCTATCATGTTTGTCCCAGCCATTTTAAAAGTTCTGCGTCAAAGAGTTCCGCTTCTTCATACTGGGGTGAATAAGCGCTTTTTTCAAAGATGCGGCCGGTTAAATTTTTGAACTTAGGCCGGAGAGGATCCCAGTGTTTATAGGATTTGATCTTCAACTGTTCGTAATCCACGCTATCCTTCTTTTCTTTTTCATGACCAGCCGCCCACACTGGAGTAGTTCCGATTGCACAAGCAATACCAAGTAGGTCAAACAAAATTGTTTTGAAACGATTTTTCATTCATCCATGATGCACAACAATTTTAATTCAAAACAATCTGAAAAAATAAAATCAATTAAGATTTTAAATAAAACCATTGTTAAATATTTTTAAACAAATCATCTAAAGTAGCTTCACTAGAAATAAGCTCTTCAGAATACATAGTTGGTTTTAAGCCCATTGTTGTGATCATAGAGAAGAAGAGCTGTTTTTTTGTCTTCGTTTGTTGCCTAAAAACTTCCATTTTTTTTAAAATTTCTTGTGCATAAGATTTGTCAATGGCAAATGGTTTGTCCGAATATTTAATTTCACAAAGAGTAATGGCTCCGTCTAATCGATCAAAAAGAAGATCTATTTGAGCTCCCTCGCCTTGACCTGATTTTGGAACGAATCGCCAAGTCCCAGAGGAGGCCCCTGGATCAATTTTTAGCGCTTTGCGAATTTGATCGATGTGTTTATAGCAAGTAGATTCGAAAGATAGCGCGGCCCAAGTTTTCCATGCGGGTTGATTTGCTTGCGCCAACCAAAATCCTTGATTAATCGATTTTCTAGAAATAACTTTCAATTTTGGTTCCATCCAATACAAGTAAAACAGGCTATATTCATCATCAATTACATAATAAAGCCCTTTGTCTTTTCTTCCATAAGGAATAAGGCTTGTAACAAATCCTGCTTCTTCTAATTGGCGCAATCGGCGCACAGTGTACCCGCCATCAGGAAGCTGTGATTTTGCTATTAATTCTGCTTGGCCAATCCCGTAGCGATACGAGGCGATTGTACGAATTAGCTCGATATAAGGCCCTGCATCTTCAAATAGAGATTCAAACAGACGTTCAAACTCTTTAACTAGTGGACCATTTCTTTGAAAACATAGCTCATCGATACATTGATAGGCGGAATGCCCTTTTCTCACATAAGACCAATAAAGGGGCACTCCACCTAAAATAGTATAAAGATCGAGAATTTGCTTTCGATTGAGATTGATTTTATATTCCTTTAAATAGCTCTCTGTCTCGTATAGAGAAAAGGGTTGCAAATGGATCGTACGGGTTACTCTATTATGAAGCCCCCCTTTATTGTTGATAATATTTTCAATAATCCATGATGTAGCAGAACCGCAAATAATCAGTTTAATTCGATTATCAAATACCCAATATCGATTCCAATACAATTCTAAAGCCATAATAAGCTTCGAACGCGGAGTCGCCATCCAAGGAAATTCATCAAAGAAGAGGACCACTTTTTGATCTTTCGGAATTTTATTGATGGCAGTTGTGAGATCCTCAAAAGCATCGATCCAGCTAGATCTAGGAATAAGAGACGGGCCTTGATAAAAGGTCACGCCAATTTGTTTAGCAAATTCAGCCAGTTGGTCTTTTAGAGGTCCACGCTGAATACCAGTGACGTGAAAAAAAACTGCTGGAAAGGAATCAATGAGATTTTTTATCAAGTAGGTTTTTCCTACCCTGCGTCTTCCATAGACTGCGATAAACTCTGCCCTTCTTGAGTCAAAAAGCTCTCTCAGAAGCTCTATTTCCCTCCATCTCCCAATGATCTTCCCTTGATCACCTTCCTCAATATCAATTTTTTTCTCTAACATCGGGTCATCCTTTTTTAAAATCCATAATTAACTTATAATCAAAGGCGAAATCATTTACGAAGTTATCGCGCGGCGTTTCCAGTTTTATCCGTAGCGGATACTCGTCGAATCCATCAAGTATCCGCTGAATATAATTTATCAAACTCAGCGGATAAACATCAAGAACGAAAAGTATCCGCTGAGTTTAGAGGTTTATATCCAGCGGATACTCTAAAACTCCTATTTCCCATAGGAGAACAGCCCACGGCCTGCTGCCACATCACGATAGAAAAATTGAATAGTGTCGCGATAAAATTCTATCAACAAAAAGCATTTTGGCTGTTTGTTGATAGATTTTGCGCCACGCCAAACTAGCTTTTGGATGGAAAATACAAGCAATCGACCTCCCAAATAGGCCTTTTACGCTGGTCATTTCTAGAAAATATCCATAGGAGATCGATCCGCAAATCAACAAATGTCAATTTACGGATAATTTTGAGAGGCAAAAAATTCATCCCCGAATCGTCACCGATACCAAGGCTGAGAGACAAGATTTTACAGACGTGCAAACTACATTCCCCGCTATCTATGAATACATAAGTCAGAGTAATCTGAAAAATTCTTCTTTGCAAAATTGGCTATCGAGACTAGCACTAATGCACCCAAATGCAAAAGAGGTTGATACGGGCCTTTATGTAAGAGTACTTTCTTATTTGCAGCTTGCCGAAAAAAATACTATTTTCAGAGAGTAATTCTTTACTACGATACAAGAAGCCTCAGAAACATGCGGAGATCGTATGGCCCTTTCTGTGCTTAACCTGGGATTACAGCAAACGATGATATTGATTGATAAAACAGATTTAAAGGGGTATGCAGATTTTTTAATTAACGGACCATGGATGCTGGATCATTTGGAAACGATAGCTAGAGCAAAAGTTAGTACATTACGCTTAGTGGATGAGATAGAGGTATACCTTGGCTACCCAGTAAAGTTAAGAGATAGGTTGAATTTACAAATTGATGTAAAAGACATGATTTGGTTTTCATGTAGTGAAATAACTCAGCAAGATTTAGATAACGCAGCTTGCTATACTGAAGAGCAGATATCAACTCCTGATGCTATAGCCAATATCCTGGCGCAAAGAGAGGATTGGGTTCAAGCGCTTAGAACTATGCACAAAGAAGAGATCTCGACCTTTGAATCAACAAAACTCTCTAAGTTAGATGCTCTAAAAGAATCCGATGTTGAATCTTACAAAAAAATACAAGAGGAGTATATCGATAATATTCTGTATCTTACAAAAAATATTCTTACCTCTTAAAAATATCGTGGCCATAACAAATAATTGCTATGGCCTATGCCTCGATCACACTATACGCAAGCATCATCTGTCCATAGAACTCTTTTTATCATCTAACCTATTTACACCATGTGGCTCTACTGTGATACATGTACTATCTATCGATCTAATTCACAATAATACCTAACATTATTTCGTATGTAAATTTTAAAGCGTCTGCTTTACTTGGCGCTCCACATGTTTTATTAAAAATATAATTAAAATACAGTCCTAACCTGAACGGTTTTGATATGTAGTAACGTGACATCTTCTACAGTGAGCTCAAACTGGTCGATTCTCACTGTTTCCCCTTTTGCGGGAGAGTGGCCTAGCGCTTCCACGATCACTTCAGCAAGAGTTGAAGCATTTTTATATTCCAAATGAACACTATACTTTTTATTAAATTCAGAGAGCTCCATATCTCCAGGAAATGTTTTATCTACAACGATATGAAAACCTCTTGAGCCCGTATCTCCAGTGGATACCCATTCATCGATTCTACCAAAAATCGTATCTATAACATCATCTAAAGTGAGAAGCCCTGTAGCGTGACCACTGTCATTTAAAACGACAGCCACGCTTTTATTGTTTTTACGAAATTGTTTTAAAATTTGAATAACAGAATTTCCCTCTGTAATAAACCATGGAGATCGTGCCATATCTCTAACCTTAGAGCTTCCCTCAAGTCGAAGCAGGTCCCTGGGATAGGCTATAGCGACAATATTATCTGTCTCTCTTTTATATATAGGGATATAAGGAACATATCTTTGTGCTAGCATGAACCGCAGATCCTCAACGGTTGCACCGTAAGGAATCATGGGTACTTTAGATATAGGCTTCATGACCTCTTTAGCTGTTTTATTTTTCAAGGTAAAAATATTGGAGACAGCAGAATTAAACTCTGGCTTTTCTTCGGAGGTAAAATAATTCTCCTCTCTTTCTTCAATAATATTCTGAAGCTCTTCCCTAGTTAAGTATAGACCACTTTCTGAGGATTCTCCAAATATCTTATTTATGAGCTTACAAACTAGATCTAGTAGCATGATGAACGGCTTTAAAACCATAGCACATGCATAAAGAATAGGAATACCCAGCTTTGCTGCATGTTCTGCATAGCGCCTGCCTGCAAACATAGGAGTGATTTCTGCAAACACCAAAACAAGAAAAACCTGAGTTAGAGGGGCAAAGCTTGGATTAACACCTATAGACTCATAAAATTTTCTAGAGCATTCAGAGCCAATAAGCAATGCAGCGTTGACCATAATTAAGGTCGTACCAAACATAAGCGCAGGGTGATTGAGAAGATAGTTAAGCCAAATAGCTCTTTTATGTCCTTGGCTAATATAATATTGAAGACGCACTTTATTAAAAGAAACACAGGCCATCTCAAGCATAGCAAAGAAGCCCTGAATAACTAGACAGGACAGAGTTAAAAATAAATACCACTGCCACATCTCGAACTTCATTTAAGATTCATCCTTGTTTTCTCTTTATGCTGAAACTTTCTGATATAGATCCTGCGAATTCTTGTAGGATCTGCGGCTAAAACATGAAATAAAAAATCATCAGTAACGTATTTAGTTCCGGCTTTTGGTATATCGCCAAGTTGCTCTGTAAGCCAGCCACCGATAGTCACCATACTATTGGGGCTATATAAAGGAATCTGGAAAATTTCTTCAAATTCAGCAAGTTCCAATTTTCCACTTGCTATGATAACATCACTTTTCGACTTTGTATATAGGGACTTAGAGTCTCTTCTATCTGCAATCTCTCCGACAACAACCTCTATGAGATCTTCAAAAGCAATGATACCAGATATTGATCCGTATTCATCTACAACAACAGCAAGAGACTCTTCTTTCTCATACATTTGTTTAAGTAATGTTTCTGCTGTCATTGCTTCTGGAACAAACATAGGCTTTTTGAGTACGGGAAGTAGGTCTCTTGTTTCCTTAATTGAGTTTCTATGAAGAAAAAACAAGCGACTAGAGATAATCCCTTCCAAGGTATCTATCCCCTCTCTACACACTAGAATCCTAGAACATTCTTGATCAACAAATAGATGAATAAGTTTTGATACAGGCTCATGTAAATCAAAAGAAATGACTTCTTCCCTAGGTCGCATAAGCTCTTTTACATGTGACTTTTCTAAATTCAAATACCCTCTTACAAGCTCGGCTTCGTCTGTATTTAGTACACCATGCTCCTTAGAAGTTTTAAGTGCATGTTGAAGCTGAGGGATCGAAATCTCTTCTTCTTTTTTAAGAAAGAAAAAACAAACTCTGATTACTACGTTAGTGAGCAGTGATAGTATCTTTCGAATCGGATATAAAAACTTCTGTAAGAAAAGTAAAAATGGAGCAATTCTGTAAGCTACTTTCGTATTATTTGGCAGAGCTAGTGACTTGGGAATAACTTCGCCAATTATCAAATTAAGAGCAAGCGGCACTCCCACACTTATCATCCATCCCCCTTTACTCGATACGATGTTTGAAATCGTATTTTGCACAAGGATACTCATGATAATAATGAGAATTATCAATGTAATTAAAAGCTCTCTTGGATGTAAAAGAAGCTCGTAGACACTGCGCTTTCTTTTATCTTGATCATTTTTAAATGACTTAAGTTGATTTGAAGATAGGGAAAATAGAGCAGTCTCGGATCCTGAAACAATCCCTAAACAGACCAAAAATAAGACTAAAAGTATGTATTCTATCATCGCATCCAAAATCGCAACCTACTCATCCTTTTTGAAATATACTTTCTTTTGCCCTTCTGGAACGACCCCTAATTGCTTTTTAAGGGTCAGCTCAATCCACTGCGGATCGGACTGAGAACCAATTTGAAGTAATAAATCTTCGTGCAACCGAGTAATTCCTTCTTTCTCCACCCGCAACTTACCGATCCTATCTCGCAAATCTAAACAGTCTTTAGACTTCTTTTGAACGGCTTGAGCATAGACAGTAAAACAACCACAACAAAATAAAACGACCCACCAAGATCTTCTACAAAGACCTAATAATGAAAAACTTGAATTATTTTTTTTGTGTGTTTTTTTTTGAGCTTGCATAGAGGCTAATACTATTCTTCATCCCTTCTATCTGTATTCTGAGGTATATAATATATTTTTTTCCATAAAAGAAAGAAAAATAACTATAACTCAATAAATTAGTAAAATTATTATTTTACTTCATAGATGCACTAATCATTTAAAATAGCAGTAAATGTTAGTGCAGAGATCTTTAGTATTAGCCAACTTTCGTCATGACTCAAACTCTAAAAGAACTAAACGACTACTCTAAGCTCCTTTTTCACATTTTTGAGCAAATTAAGCTCTTGTAACAATAAAAACATTCCATCCTCAGATATAATCATGTGTCCATTTTGATCTACCTCCCATACATTATCACAATCTTTGACTTCAGATAATACATGATTTATATCATCGATCAATAAATTATTTGCCATATTGATCTTTAGTAAACTTCGCAGACTACTGATTACAAAAGTTGGGGAAAATTCTCGGTAAAATGCATTCAAAATATCCCTGGTTTCCAGCGATAGAAATCTGTAAGACTCAAGATTTACATCGGGATCAAAAAGAAGAGAACTTCCCATTCCCATATGATAACCTATTTTATTACGTATGTATAAAGAAGTTGAAAATGAAACAGGAACGTTCCCATCTAGACCTAGCAAGGAGTTTATAAACAAGCTCTCAGAACTAAACATGTCAGACACCATGGTAAACACATGATGCTGTATTGTGCTATAAACCCTTCTTGCTTCTGGTGCATATAAGAACACCTCACGATTAACATATTGATTTTGTATATCTAATAGGCCATAAACTTTATACAAACCATCTACTTGCTGTGAGTAATTACCCGTTATCATTGAAGAAATCTTAGCGAGCATAAATTCTTGGGGAGTTAAAATAGAACCAGATTGAAGCTCGGAACTTGTGGTAATTACACCTCTTAGTATCGCGCACATTATTGCGTGATGGGAAGGGACATCGTATTCAAAAGGTAAAGTTAAATGGTATTTAAAAAAAATGCTGCTTAAATTCGATAAAATCTTTTCCAAAGAACAACCTGTTGTTTCTAAAAAGAAAGTTTCTAGTTCAAGCCTTTTTTCTATTGAAAGACTACTGATTCTTAGCTCAAAAGCCTGAACTATTTTATCTAATACATGATAACTAGGAAGATGCCCTTCAAAAAGAGAGTAAATCTCCGGAATTGTTACCTTCTGAGGAAAAGAATCATATACGATCTTTGGATGGAGAAGGAAGTCCTCTTCATTTCGTGTATAAACTAAAAGCTCGACGCTCGCAACACACTTGTCTAAGGACTCGACAAGAGATCCATAAACAGATGCAGCCCTTCCAGTATTTCCAGAACTTCTTCTTTTAAGCAGAATTTCTAATGCTGTAGTAAATAGCAGACCATCCTCTTGAAGCAAAAAATAATTTCTTTTTTCTAAAATTTGTGTTGAAAGTTCTATTGAACTTCCCGTTCGAAGTTGTGTGAGCAAATGAGACCAAAATACTTCTCTTATTTCTTTGCTGTTAGATATGAGAGAAAAAATCACGTCAAATTCAGAATCTTTAGAAGTCACCCCCCCCCACTCCCCGATTTTTGAAGGCAAACCTGAAAGCATTTCTTCAGGAAAATAGCTGTATACTAGAAGTAGTTTCAGCCAATTTAACTGATCGAATGATTCAAAATAGAAAAAGAAATTATCCCTGAATTCATTAAGAGTTTTTAAAGAAAACCTACTTAATGCTTTTATAACATTAGGTATTCTTTCATCATCGGTTTTTAGATGGAGTAAAGATATCAATTGCTTAATATACGTTCTTTTTTCAACGGATTGAGATCTTAAACTCGCTATGATCTTCTTTCTATACTCTTCTGATGCCTTAGAAGAAAAAAAGGAAGTAGCGTTCCCACAAACATCTTCCATTTCATGATCAGATAGCCTAGACAGCTCCCATAGAACACCCGCTATATTATTAGATTGCGTTAATCCCTCAATGACTAATTTCGAGCAAGCACATACACTATCCCTCTTATGAGCTTCTATTCGCGATATAGTATCAACTAGTGTGTAATGTAAATAGCCATAAGAACTTTCATCTATAAGCTCTGCAGTAAGATTACAAACTTGAAGACGTTCTTCTTTAGGTAGTTCCCATATTTTCTTCAGCAAATCACACTTCAAATGATCGAGTTCCACATTATCTAGAACGGGCTTGACCATCAGCATAAACTCTTCTCTTTGCTCTCGAGGAATACTGATGAAAATGGAAACTATTTTTTCAACAAACGGACAGACTCGTAAATCCCTAAGAATCTGCTTTAGATAAACACTCAATTCGCCAATTTCTTCGCTGCTACACTCCTGATGAAGTATTTGCGTTAGCTGAGCCTTAAAAAAAAGCATTGTGATCCTATCCATATCAATAGACTTATCTAGGGATTGGATATCGGCGTCTATTGAGAGAATTTCATCTTTATATGCAAGCAGTTCAGTTTTTTTTGTCATATCAGAAAATAACCGGTGGAGCCTATCTCGATTTTCTTGATTAAAATCAGAATAAGATCTCACAAAATTTAACCAAACATGGACTTCTCTCCAAGAAATTGAATTCATAACGCTCCCAAGTTAATCTGCTGATAAAAACTAATCCAAAAAAAAATTACAAGGGCGCGCATGCTATCACGACATTTAAAATAAAATCTATAAAAGAATAAAAATGAAGAAGCTAAGTCATTCTTAAAATTCAAACAACTTAGCTAATTACGAAGATAAATACTATGCCACTGGTAAAGTGATGCCTACTTGATGCATATACTTTCCACCTCTATCTGCATAGGAGACTTCACAAGCTTCAGATCCTTTATGGAACAGTACTTGAGCTAGTCCTTCATTTGCATAGATTTTTGCCGGAAGTGGTGTAGTATTAGAAATTTCCAACGTAACATACCCTTCCCATCCTGGTTCAAATGGTGTTACGTTAACAATTATACCGCAGCGAGCGTAAGTAGATTTACCGATACAAACTGTTAAGACATCCCTAGGTATCCTAAAGTATTCTACACTCCGGGCTAGAGCAAACGAATTAGGAGGAACGATGCACTCATCCACTTCCATATGGACAAAAGAATTATCGCTAAAATTTTTAGGATCTACAATACAATTATGAATATTTGTGAACACCTTAAATTCTCGAGATACTCTCAAGTCATATCCATAACTTGAAAGACCATAGCTGATTATTTTTTTTCCATCGTTATAACGAACCTGCTCTCCTACAAAAGGCTCTATCATCCCTTCTTCTTCTGCCATTTGGCGTATCCAGCGATCTGATTGAAGACTCATATTTTGACACCTCAAAAAATTTTCTGTAGAATGAAGTAGATATACAGCCTTAGCAATTTTTCTTGCTAGACATTTAAATTCATTACAAGATCTTAGAAATTCATAGTGAGAATTCTCCAAAACAACTAGGGCAAAATAATCTTCCAATTTTTTTCATGGTAAAGTCATTTAAATTGAAATTTACAAACTCCCTATCTATCTTTCAGATCTTTTTCTTTTATTTTGACCTTCACTTTCAACTACGAGACCCTGTTGCTATCTTTTTTCAAATTTGAAACTTGTCCCTGATAACTATCATTAATCGCTGCATACAGTCGAGCATCCAGTTCATTTTCAAATTCTTGCATTTCTACTAGATATTGATCCTTTAAAGTTTCAATCCAATCCTACCTTTGCCTCAAAGTATTCTCTTGAACATCAGATTGTCTAAGAATTGATTCTATTCGGTAGATTTTTACAAAGGATGCATCTTCACATCTTTCTCCATCTAGAATTCGGTCTCTAGCTAAGTCTATATTAGCAATTCAAAAAAAGATGCTTGATCTAGTTATAGTAAAAATGACCTCACCTAAAGAATTTTAATTTGATGTTGAAATCCTGCAGAGCCTATTGTATTGGTTTTAAATAGCTGATAAGACTCTGTTCTATCTATTAAAAACTCCTCATCCTCGTTCCTTTAATTAGACAAAATAATACTGATTGTCCAGCGATCGATTCTCTAATTGAGTTTTTATTAAAAAAACTAAAACAAACCAAGCAATCTGTTGTATCTATTAAATGAAGGCAGATATTTACTCTTTAGATACCATCTCCAATGGTCAACTTGATCTCAAAAAAAAATCGTTGATATAAGCAAAAGTCATAAACTTAACAAGACAATAAAACCTTTTAAATTTGCACTTGTGATGTTATCGATCTTGTTGTATATAAACTATAGTGTGTTATAAACTGCATGCCCACGGTAAAAAAGATTACCTAAAGTCAAACCTTATTAGATGCTAATGAACTTTATTTTCGCTTAGTTCACAAAGGTAACCATGAATCAACCCTATATAGAATCTTCTTGGACAAAGCCAGATGAAACATATGAAGTTCCCTTGCGTCCACAATCTCTGAGTGACTTCCAAGGACAAGATAGTGTTAGAGAGCGTCTCGACGTAATCATCCAGGCTGCCAAGCAAAGAAAAGAACCGCTAAACCATTGTTTATTTTATGGCCCACCAGGCCTTGGCAAAACAACTCTTGCTAATATAATTTCTAAAACGATGGGAACAAATCTTGTTGTCACCTCAGGTCCTGTGCTTGAAAAAGCAGGAGACCTTGCTGGCCTTTTAACAAACCTAAAGGAAGGCGATATTTTATTCATAGATGAGATACACAGGCTTTCTCGTGTTGTCGAAGAGTATCTTTATCCTGCTATGGAAGACTACACTTTAGACCTTGTGATCGATTCAGGACCGAGCGCTCGATCTGTTCAAGTCAAACTGAACAAGTTCACATTAATTGGAGCCACAACACGGATGGGCTTACTCACGGCCCCGATGAGATCTCGATTTCCTTTTTCTTGCAGATTAGATTACTACGACACAAAGACACTTACTGATATCATCGTTAGATCATCAAGAATATTAAGCCTATCTCTAAAACCTGAAGGGGCTCATGAGATCGCAAAAAGATCTCGTGGTACACCTAGAATAGCTAACAATCTGCTGAGATGGGTTAGAGATTACGCCCAAATCAAAAACAATACTAATGCTGACCTTATAACCGTTGAAAGAGCATTAAAAATGCTATCTATCGACAATAAAGGTCTTGATGAAATGGATAAAAAAATCTTAGAAGTGATAATAGATCACTACAAAGGCGGGCCTGTTGGCATAAGCACGCTATCTGTTGCTCTTGGAGAAGATGCCGATACTCTATCAGAAGTGTACGAGCCATATTTAATAATGCAAGGGTTCTTAAAAAGAACTCCAAGAGGAAGAGAAGTTACAGAGCAAGCGTTTGAACACTTAGGTCGGTCCATACCGGCAAAATTCAATTCTGGAGATACAATATGAATTTTAAAGCACTTATTTTTTCAGGACTGCTTATAGCGGTATCCCCTTTCATATCGACAACTAGCGCTTATTCCTATGAGATTCCTACAGATGTTTCTCTCAAAGCAAAACCTGCGACAGTTCGGGTTTTACTTTCAGAACAACAACACAGTGTAATCCTCGAAGCCAAAGGAAAATATCAAGTTTGTAATCCATTAAACAACTTCGTGCTGTTTAATGGCTCTTATTCTAAAAAAGCAAAAGTTACTGCTGAAAGCTCAGGATTTCGCTGGGGTGATCCTATCCCAGGAACATTCCAAATGAGGATCGTTCCCATGGACAGCGAAACAACAATCCTTGTTAATGGCATCCAGTACCGAGGCTGTATCGAGTTGTACGGCGAAAACGGAATGATTACTGTAGTTAATGAAGTCGATGTAGAGAGTTACCTCAGATCAACACTATGTAATAAATTTAGACAAGAAACAAACCAAGAAGTGTTAAATGCGGTGGCTATCGTAGCAAGAACTAATACATACCACCTTCTTAATAAAAAAAGAGGATCTGAATTTTTTCATGTCAAAGCGCAAGATGTAAGCTATAGAGGACATGGGGCAACCATGCAAAATGCTACTCTTGAAAATGCTATATCCAATACAAGACATGCCATCCTAACATTAAATCAAAAGCCTTTTGCTGCAACATGGAACGAAAACAGCGCGGGAAAAACTGCTGACTACTCCTCTATTTTTAGAATCAATACTCCCTGCCCAAACGGCGTAGAAGTTCCACTTGCTGAGTCTGAAAGACAAAAACTAGGCTGGTCATTCTCTGCAACAAAAGAACAGCTTGCCAATATTGCTCACATAGCAAAAATATCAAAAATATCCCTATTTTCTGAAAAAAATTCGGGTAAGGTATATGCAATAAAGATTTCTGATGGATCAAACTCCCAAGATGTAGATTTCTTTTCTCTTCAAAAAGCACTTGGAGAAAACAAATTAAAGAGCAACGATTTTTCAGTAGAAGTTAAAGGAGATATCATCACGTTTAAAGGATATGGTCAAGGATGTGGTACGGGTCTTTGCCTATACTCTGCTTCTATGATGGCTCAACATGGCCAAGATGCATCAAAAATACTATCTACTTTCTTCCCTGGAACAAAAGTACAAAAAGTAAGAGCACTCTCACCCCAAAATTAAGATCTTTATAACAGGGGCTTTTAATAAAAAGCCCCTGTTATATGTTTAAAAGTGATCTGCATTCATAACTTTTGTCCAAGCAGCAATAAAATCTTCAACAAACTTCCTCTTATTATCATCTTGCGCGTAGACTTCAGCATAAGCACGAAGTATTGCATTCGATCCAAAAACTAAATCAACACGAGTTGCAGTCCATTTTTTCTTTCCCGTTTTGCGCTCAACAACATCATAGATATTAGCTGAAGATGGCACCCATTTATACTGCATGTCAGTAAGATTAATAAAAAAATCGTTACTAAGGGCACCTTCATGATCAGTAAAAACTCCATGTTTCGTTGAGCCATGGTTTGCTCCTAAAACTCTCATCCCCCCAATCAAAACTGTCATTTCTTTAGCTGTAAGACGCATCAGCTGAGTGCGATCAAGCAAGAGTTCCTCTGGAGTTACTAGATACTCTTGTTTTTGCCAATTACGGTATCCATCGGCAAGAGGTTCTAACACTGCAAAAGACTCAATATCTGTCATTAACTGTGTGGCATCTCCACGCCCAGGAGTAAATGGAACAACGATGGTGAATCCACCGGCTTCTGCAGCTTGCTCTATACCGATATTACCACCTAAGACGATAATATCCGCTATACTTACACCCATTTCTGCAGAAATTTTCTCATAAACTGCTAGCACTTTTGCTAATTTTTGAGGTTCATTACCAATCCAATTTCTCTGAGGCTCTAAACGAATACGAGCCCCATTAGAACCGCCTCGCTTATCAGAACCTCGGTATGTTCGAGCACTATCCCAGGCAGTTGTGATCATTTCAGAGTTTGATAGGCCCATATTTTTAATTTTTGTTTTTACAGCTGCAATATCGTAATCTTTACGTCCTGCTGGTATTGGATCTTGCCAGATCAAGTCTTCTTTAGGAACATCCGGACCAAAGTATCTAGATTTAGGTCCCATGTCACGATGGGTAAGTTTGAACCAGGCTCTTGCAAAAACCTCAGAAAAATATGTATGATCCTTATAAAAACGTTGAGATATCTTGTTGTAGACTGGATCCATTTTCATCGCCATATCTGCATCCGTCATAATAGGATTACGGCGCACAGAAGAGTTTTCAGCATCAACAGGTTTATCTTCTTCTTTTATATTTATAGGCTCATATTGCCATGCCCCCGCTGGGCTTTTTTTAAGCTCCCAGTCGTATGTGAGTAAAAGGTAAAAATATTCATTGTTCCATTTTGTAGGATTGGTAGTCCATGCACCTTCTATACCACTTGTTATCGTATTACTTCCAATCCCTCTAGATTGCTTGTTCACCCAACCAAATCCTTGATCTTCAACTGGTGCAGCCTCTGGAGCCGGACCAAGGTTCGCAGCACATCCATTTCCATGAGCTTTACCAACAGTATGACCTCCCGCTGTAAGAGCTACAGTCTCTTCATCGTTCATGGCCATTCTTCTAAAGGTCTCACGGATATCCCTAGCAGTTTTTATAGGATCAGGATTTCCATCTACCCCTTCAGGATTAACATAAATAAGACCCATCATGACTGCGGCAAGTGGATTTTCAAGATCCCTGTCACCAGAGTATCTGCTATCTTGACCACCCGATTTTTGCAACCACTGCTTTTCTGATCCCCAATATACATCTTTTTCTGGATGCCAGATATCTTCACGACCGAATGAAAATCCAAATGTTTTGAGTCCCATAGACTCATACGCAATCGTACCTGCTAATACAATCAAATCTGCCCAACTGATCTTATTTCCATATTTTTTCTTAATAGGCCAAAGCAACCTACGTGCTTTATCTAGATTCGCATTATCCGGCCATGAATTTAAAGGAGCAAATCGCTGATTACCTGTTCCGGCGCCCCCTCGACCATCTGCTATGCGATAAGTGCCTGCTGCATGCCAGGCCATGCGTATCATCAAGCCTCCGTAATGTCCAAAGTCTGCTGGCCACCATTCTTGGTTATTTGTCATGAAGTCCATAAGGTCTTTCTTCAAAGCCGGAATGTCTAGTTTTTTTAACTCTTCTCTATATCTAAAAGAAGGATCCATGGGATTTGTTTTAGTATCATGCTGATGAAGAATATCAAGATTTAAAGACTTAGGCCACCATGCCGTAACACTTTGGGCAGACTCTGCATTCGATCCATGCATAAATGGACATTTTCCTCTCGAAGACATAAAACTCTCCTACAATTTTCAAATAAAATAAAACTAATATTTCACACACTTGCAGACAATAAAAAATTATATTTTCTGAGAAATCACAACATGAAAAATAAGACTTGTATATATTTTTTAATAAGGAATGAAAAAAACTAAGAAGCTTAACAGCATTACTTTGTTAACATAGAGAAAATCCAAATTAGCTTATTTGAGTTCTTAATCTATCTAAAAACGAAAGAATTCATAGGATAAATAAACAAATCGGTTGATCCGATTTACTGCTTATGGAATCAATAAGTAACAAGAATTATCAATTTATTCTCTAATCCTTTACGATAATGATTTTCAAAAAATTTGCAATGAGGTTGGATGACAAAAGAAATGAACTCCCCACTTAAGATGGACTGGGAAGACCTAGTCTTCTTGAATTACCCTTGCAAACCTGAACTTGTCCAAAAGCTATTACCAAAGGGGATGTTGGTCGATCTCTTCGAAAACAAGGCCTATCTAACAATTGCCCCACTGACTATGTCTAATTT
>VGMB01000006.1 GCA_016866585.1 Chlamydiota bacterium | reverse complement strand
TAAAACATATTAAATAGCGTTATTATTATGACTCACCTGTTCAACCGCCCTTGGGGCTGGGGTAATTGGGGAAATATTCCTGGATTAAACACCACCCAAAACTCTACGTCAGAAACCTTAAGGGAAGACTCTAGCAGAAAATCCCAAAATGCAACGTCAAGAGAAGGTGAGAAGAAAACACAATCTTTGCTCAAATATTTACCCGATGGTCTTTCGCAACCAGCACCAGGATTCCATACAGTTAATGCAAGCGAAGCTCAAATAGTCAGCCAGTCTGAAATGATTGAACCACCTGCAGCTTTCACCATTCCAGCTGTACTGAATCAGAAAATGGAAAGTTATAAACTCATAGAATCTGTATTAAAAAAGATTCAAACGAGCGCTGCTGGACTGATCGATGAACTAGAGAACTTAGAAAAAATAGAGCATGAAAAATCCCTTGGTCTTTATATTGAACCTACTGAAGAAGCTAGATGTCTTTATAATATTGAAACATATAAAAATGAGATTTTGGAAAATGATGTTTTAAAACAATTTATATTTGATAGCGTTAAACACGCTTTAAAGGATGAATCTTTAACTTTAGAAAATCTAAGCACATTTCTTAGAGAAAATCCCCTAAGAATAATGAAAAGTGTCATCTCATCAGATGGAACTCCTTTGGTCAAGAAAATTGGACAGATCGTAGAAAAGAAGATCGATTCTATTAAAGCAGTTACTGTGTTGATTGACACTCTGATGACTTTCGCAAAAACTCCAGATAAGAATTCTTTAAGTGAATCTATAAAAGCAATATCAAATAATCGCCATGTAAAAGCTATTGTTACTGCGATGTCTTTGGAAATTATACCAGACAAAATATCAGATCGCTCTAATCCTTTATCTGACATCAAAAAAAATCCATTTATCTTATTACACACACCACCGCAGCAAAGTAAATGCACGCTTATAAAATCGATTGAAAAATCGATGGAAGATCACTCTTTAGATTTCGATCAAGATTTAACTATTCATTTCGTAAGTCGTGAAGATAACGAAAGCTTGGAAGTATTTAACACAAGACTCATTATCTATCAATTAGCTCAGTTGAACAATGCTTTAATACGTAGCAATAGTAAAGAGCAGGCCTATAGTTCTTTCAAAATACTACCACCCCATATCCAAAATCATCTTTCTGAAATTGTATGGAGACTAGACCAACATGCCACTGAAGACTTTATCTTTGGCAAACACGCTATAGAAGACAATCCATATATCCTAATAAATATTAGAAACAGTGCTCGTAAAAATATCGTAGAGCAATTGATAGACGTTTTAGAAAAAAAAGCTATCTTCATGCGAGCATTCGAAATTTTTCATAGCCATTATGAGAGTCCTAATAAAGAGGCTCTGCTGAGAGACCTCTCCGAGCTTTCTGCAATGACTAAAGAATTCCCTCCATTGCTGGAAATTCTTCGTTCATTTACTGGAAGTGAAGAAGAGCTGAAAGAATTTATTTTAAGAACTAAAGAAAAATTTAATGAAATAGTTGAAAATTGCATTGTAGACAACCCCATAAACCCTGAGGAAATTTGTACAAATCCGCAATATAAACTTGCTGAAATGTGCCAAAGAGTGAATAGCTTTAAAAACGGAATTAAAGTAGCTATGATTGCTGTTGAATACAAAGGTTTAGCAGCTGTTGGTGGACTTGCCGAGGCTCTTAAAGGGATGACCGAGTCCTTAAATGGAAATTCTAGGCCACCTACACTTCGTGATGCAAATGTAATTGCAATTTTACCAAAATACTCTGATGGTGTTATACCTAGAGAACTAAGCTCTCAGTTTCAAGGTAACTCAGTATTATATACACTGAAAGGTGGGCAACAAGTATACACAGCTTATATTGGCAATGTTCTTTGTCTTTTTATTTCTGATGATCGATTCCAAATCCCAGTAGGAAAGTCGGTATATTTTAGTGATGAACGTAACAACGAGACCCATAGATTCCTCCAGTTTCAAAAACTTGCAGCCGAACTTAGCATCAGGCTTTTTAGAGATCGTATAATTAACGTTATCCACTGTCACGATTCTCAGACAGGTTTAATTCCCTATATCATCAAAAAAACAGAAAGCAGCGAGAACCTCCCAGCATGTGTTTTTACAACACATAATAACCTCCACCAATTTTGCTTTGAGCCTGTAATGCTTAAAAAAGTAGGATTGCAAGCTATAGCAATGGGACAAACCTTGGTGAATTCTTTCAGCCTAGCTTTTGCACATGCCGATGCCTGTACTACTGTATCTGAACAATTTGCAAAAGAAGCCATGTCAACAGGAGTCCTTGGACGTGGTGTACACAACTCAGTAATTAGCTCTGCATTCCGCGGTAAATTTTTTAGTATTCTTAACGGCAATTCAGTAACATGGAATCCTAAAAAAGATTCTGTTTTAGCAAATTGGTCTGATATAACTACAATCGATCAGCGTGAAGCTTCAGTTCAATATGAAAAGTTGGCAGATGCTGCGACTGATGGAATCACTAAAGACTCTGATGATGAAACTGTTAAGTCATGGATACAAGATCAGTTTCAACGGATCAATACAGCCTCTCAAGAAAATCGGCCGATTTCATACGACTTAAGATACGGTCCAGAAGATCATCCTTTAGTTATTATATTTAAAAAACAGCTATGTAAAATACAAATAGCTCTTTATTTTAAAAAATACAATCTAGGCAGCATAAATCCTACTAAACCTCTTTTATTAAATATAGGCAGGCTTGATCCTTATCAAAAAGGTATAGATAAGTTACCCGCTGCTATGGAAATGGTCAAAAAATTAGATGCACAAATGGTAGCTATTGGTCTTGGAGGAGAAAGCTGCAAAACGCATATGGATGCAATACAAGCTGTTTGTGACACATACAATAAAGAAGGGCTTATCCTTATACAAGATCAAAAAGGTGAGGGTGGCAAGATCAAGTGGCAACAAGGCCATACAACTGAAGGTGGTGCTACAATACCTGGCATGGGTCCTATCTTAAGAGCCGCAGCGGATATAGGTTTCTTCCCCTCAGAATATGAACCTTGTGGTCTTGTTCAAGGTGAAAGCTTCTTATTTGGTACGTTGGTTGTTGCTACACAAACTGGTGGATTCGTTGATACAGTTTTTAATGAGAGATCCGATGAGCATAACGGATGGTTATTTGATAAAAATCCAGAATGGGAATGGCTATCAGAAGAACAGACACAAGCGATGCAAGCACCTATTGAAATGGCTGTGAAATACGTTAAAGAAAGAGCTCTACCACTTGATCCAACTTCATCCTTTGAAAGAACCATAGAATTTGGGAAGCAATTACAAAAAATCATGCAATCAGCTTTACAGATGGGATGGAATGAGACTCCGGATAGAAGCAAAAGGATTCCTGGTGCAGAAAAGCTTTTAGCCGTGTATCAGTCAGCAATTCAGTCTAAAACAGCGTTAGATCAAGTTTCCTATTTTGACTACGCTCAATTAGAAAAAAAAGTGGAAATATTATAAACATAGGCTCTTTAAAAAATTCTATTTCCCTTAAATTTTCAATCCATGTAGCTTGAAAATTATACGGCAACTTTTTTTGCATTGCTTAAAGGTACTTTTAGGATGTCTGTTGCATGGATCTTTCTTTTACTTGCAGGCTTTTTTGAAATCTGCTTCACGATAGCGCTAAAATTCAGTCAGGGTTTCTCTAAGCTCATCCCCAGTATTATTACTGTGAGTTTCATCGTCTTAAGTTTCTTCTGCGTTTCTCAATCGATGAAAGAAATATCCATCGGAACAGCATATGCTGTATGGGCTGGTATTGGAGCTGCTGGAACAGTAGTGTGCGGTATATTTTTCTTTGGAGACTCATACCACATAATTCGTCTTTTATCTATTACGCTAATTATAATCGGTATTATTGGACTAAAGCTTGTCCACGCTAAGTAGGGATATTAGAGATGCTAAGCCTTTTTTTCAGTACAATCAGCGCTTTTATAGCTATCAGACAGTGCATCATAGCGTCCTATAGAAATCTTGGTGTTTTTTCTCTTTTTTCTATTATTATCTTTTCTACAGTTACATTCCTTCTCTTCCCTTTTGCTATCAAAAACTTTGAGATAAAGAACTTCCTCATTCTGCTGATGATTCTAATTTTGTTGTTTGGATACGACATCTTCCTACTAAGAAAAAATGGATTTAAGTTCTCATGCATTCGGTGCATAGCTGGATCTTTCTTTTTAGTACTTAGTCTATTGTTTATCGTTTGCGCAAAACTTCCTCATATATATGATTCCAAGGAAGTTATGAAAATAAAAACGACGAAAGAAATAAAAAAAGAACTCTCAAAATGGAAAAATCTAAATAGCAAAGAGACATCAAGTGAGCTTACTTTTCATAAAGTGATTCTCAGCGATATGCAAGAAAACGTGTTATTTGATGGATATATAACCGGAGATATCGCATCAATACGGATCAAACTTATTACCATGCCTCTATGGATGGAGTGGATAGGATTTCCTCACCTATGGCACGCAGAATGTATAAGTTCAGACTATTTAGATTGTTACGATAAAGCCAAACTTCCCCATCAATCTATTCCGATAAGCCACCAAAACACCTCTGGTTGGCAAGCAAAATTTTGGACTTTCTGGGAGCAGTCTTTCGTAAAACATATTCATCCATTCTTTATATCCTCATGTACTTTAAATTCTGTATACATACCCCTTACAGATTTAGATAAAACCCCTATCGAAAAAGAGTACACTATCAAGCTACAAGACAAGCTCCATGCCCCAACCCTTTCAGCCGATCAAAACTGATAATATTAAAGCTTCTTTTAATGTGTATAATTAAGTATAATAAGTACTATTGAAAGCTTTTCTAAAGGATCACATGTCATCTATCGCAATTCTTGGTGGTAATAAGCAATATAATTCTTATTCTTTAAACTTAACTAATTCTGCACCGGATCAACCAACCCAAGTTGGCGAAGAAAGGGCCAAAGAAATACACGACCTTTTTCCCGATAGAGAACTATCTCTATCGCAGAGAATTACGCGTGCGGTCACACATCCTATCGCCTTATGTGGTCTTTTTCAAGGTCACTTTAAAAGCCTTTTTTTTGTAACTGGGGTAAAAGCAGATCTTGAGCATAGCAAAACCCTTCTTTTAGATATTGGTGGAGAGGAAATCAAAATCCCTTCGAGTTCTGGATCTATGATATCTGCAATGTACTTCAGCGCTGAAAAATTTCATGAACATATCGATGCTGCTTTTATTAAATGGAAAGCAATTCTTGAAGCTAATCCTAGACTAACTGCATTTTGGGAAGCTGATCTGGAAGGAAGCGATTTAAGGGAACTTATGAGGCTACCAGAAACAGTACTAGAGGACTGTAGCTCTCATAAAAAAGTTGTCGTGCGCTGCATTGGAGCAAATAATTTATTTGAAGCAAATCCTCAATCTATATTCCAACATCTCTATAGAGGGATTGATCATCTAGCCTTTAACTACCAAGGATTAAACGATAGTACTGGAACACCATCTTACGAAGCAACCTGTGCCGATGCTTATAATTGCACAAAATACATCATGAAAGAAAAAGGATTTTCTGCAGAACAAATATTGATGTATGGCACTTCGATGGGAGGAGGGCCCGCTTTATTTACCGCTTCAAAAATTGAAGGAACCGATGTCTTTGTAGATAGAACCTTTTCTAGGCTGTCAGCGGTACGCACAACAGCTATTGCTGCACCTATTTTCCGCTATCTGGCTGAAAATTTCTACCCCTTCCCTAATGAAGAGTGGATAAAAAATGTAAAAGGAAGAGCTTGTGTGCTACATGGTAAAGATGATTCTCTTATAGACAGATCTCATGCTGATAGACTCGTTATATCCTATGTGGAATCTAGATCTTCTGAGGCTGGTCAGGATATTGCTGAAAGGTCATTCATAGAAGCAAAAGGTGGACACTACGGACCATCGAGCGGAGATGCAGACTATTCATGGTATGCAGATGCAGAGTCTCAGAAAAAATTCTCGAACTTTATCAAAGATAAAACAATCTCAGATAATACCATATAAAGCATACTAAGATAAGAGCTGTGCCATTTAAGCATGCGCTGAGCCAGCTCTTTTTCTTATTTTACGATTAGACCTGAGCCGCTTTTTGAATCCTATTCATCAAGCCTGTATTTTTTACAGACTCATCATCACAATAAATCAAGACTTCATCGGCTGCATATGTGTCAGACTTTCGTAAAGACGCATAAAGATCCTTAGTAGTTAAAGGACAAACAATCGATCGATCTAATGTCGGTAAGGAACGAGCACTTAAAATAAAGCGAAGACATAACGGACTATTTTGCACATATGCAACCAGTTCTTCGTCTGAAAAGAATAGACGGACAGGTGCCTTGGGTGCATAGTGACGATATTTAACACCCGGAGATAATACAGTGTCATTATCCGATACATTACCCTGCATAACACGCACCTTTTTTTGAAGAACCTCTTCTAATTGGCTCTGTGTTATATGACCTGGACGTAAGATCACAGGATCTGTGCCTAGCAGACTTATAACAGTCGATTCTATACCAATTTGTGAAGGTGTAGAGTTAATAACTGCACTTATTTTCCCTTGAAAATCATCTAGAACATGGGAAGAACATGTTGCACTAGGCTTACCGGAAAGATTTGCAGAGGGAGCAACAATTGGTTGTCCAAGCTTTGCTATAAGATCAAGAGCAATCGGATCCGCTGGCATTCTAACAGCTATCGAGGAAAGCCCTGCACTTGCAGAAAGTGGGACCTTATCAGATTTAGGTAATACAACGGCTAAAGGACCTGGAAAAAACTCTTCGAATAGCAGAAAAAAATCATCGGGTATATCTTTAGTAATTGCAAAAACTTGAGATAGATCGCTAACGTGCGCAATCAAAGGGTTATCAGACGGCCTGCCTTTGGCTTTAAATATTTTTTTTATTGCTTCCTCATTAAAAATGGGAGCACCAAGGCCGTAGACAGTCTCTGTAGGAAATGCTACTATATCCCCTCTTGCTAAGATATCTACAGCTTCTCCGATTTGATCTTTTTCTAGCAGCAGCGTATTCAAAAGAGTATCCATCACATCCACCATAATAATAAACATGCGAGCATTATTTTTATAACCACAGCTAAAACAGTGTGGGAGAAGTATTTTTGCATAACTTCTCTGATTTTTTCACCATAGATTTTTATCACCTGTCCAAGGAGTAAAAAACGGGCAAGCCTTCCTATGAGTATGCAAACAATAAATAGAAAAAACTCAGCTTTACAAACTCCTGCAGATATCGTAATCACTTTAAATGGAAAAGGAAGAAGCGCGCCAGAAACCACAGCTAGAGCTTCATATTTTTGATATATATACACAATTTTTTCAAATAATGATTTAGATATCAGATGATCAAGAATATATGAGTGTATCAAATCCCATGTGAATACCCCCAAGCAATACCCAACAATTGCTGTTAGCACCGAAGCAAGTGTTGTAAGTAATGTGAAAATAATTTTTTTAGAACGATTTTCTGCACCAAATAGAACCCAAACGGGATCAAGAGGCAGACAATGGAACATTTCGGACAGATATATAAAAAAAAGCCATAGCGGGGCATATGCAGAGGATATCTTAGTAGATGCCCATGCATAAAATCGGTCTTTTTTCTGATTTTTATCTATCATGTCATATATTTTACTCATTTGAGTTTTAATATTCCATGAAAAGAAAATTTGAAAATAAGCCTATTTTAATTTTTTATTATTAGATTTTTTCATCCTTAAATACATAAAAACAAACAAGCACGAAAAAAAAATAATAGAAAAGATGAGTAGCTCTTTTGAATATTTCCAGTAATAACAACGATATATAAAAGCAATTATAAGGCCAAATTCAGCTAAAAACATCTTCCTCATATGTTCAAGCCACCATCTCTTCAGAACATAACAACCTGTAGCTCTGAGTATATCAAGTGTTGCCTCTACAAATCCTCCAAGTGAAATCGCTGCTAAAATGCAAATGATCTGCGTTTTGTGAAGCAAAACGTAGGATGGATTTTTATTTTGCGAAAGAGAAACTACCCCTGTCTTAAAAAAGACAATACAACCGAATATGAGCAATAAAGCGATTGATATATCGAAAATCTTATCTAGCGCAGTTTTTGTTCCTTTATAATGCTGGCTTGCAATCCTCCAACCAGAAATTACAAGATATGCGGCAAAAGTGTTAATTGCAGCTGTAAAAAACACGTGCAAACGTGTTCTTTCACCTGAATTGTATACCGAATCATAACTATAAAAATTAAAAGACGCCTTCTGAGACATAAAAAAAATGCTCTTAAGTTCTTGATAATCCAAAATGTAACCGGTGAAACAGATTAAAAGATAAGACAGCAAAAAAGTTTTACCTGCTATGACATGAGGAAGTGATCCTTTTCTTGCCGCTATTGCAATCGGAAATGCTATGAATGCTGCAACAATGCCTGAAATAATATGTATAATAATAACAAAAGAAAAATCATCATTCATCTTAGCCTACTTTCGGTAATAAAGCCCCTTGAGCTGGAAACCAATAATAAGTATTTACATGCACTAATTATATTAATTTAGCTATATATTTATGTTCATACCAATTGCAAATGATGAAATGATTTGATGAAAATTTAGATTAACGTGAGCTATTTTTCGTATCGACTCCAGGTAGCACCCAAAGCTAATTTGGGTTAATAAACAATCAAAGCTTCCAAAAAAACACTGCCCAAGATTTTATCACATCTTATTCGCCTTAAATCAACTTAAGATTGTTATCATTTTTTACAAAAATTGCTTTAGGAAATATTACATTAAGTAGCTATAGCGTGCCAGAATACTTATCAGACTTCCTATTGACATGATTAACTGGTCATATCAAAAAGATTATCATACAGGCTAAACGTCTTTTAAATTTTTCTTAAGAGCAATCCAAAGAAAAATCATTCCAGTTGTCAGAATCAAAAAGACCAAAGGAAGAAAAGAGGGAAAGTCATACTTAGATCTTTCACTCAAAAAAAGCACTGCAGAACAAATGAACATGTTAATAAAACTAATAATTGCTGAAGCATTGGATTTGTTTTTATCAGAACCGAGCGCAAGCGAAGAAGAATTTGCAAAAATAATAGATGTACCTAGATATACACCTGGGATAAAAAGAAATAAAGAATATGGATTAACAAACCCACAAATAAAGAACAAATACATTAAAAAAGAAAAACCACCTGCAATGCTAATACCTAGCTTGAGCTGCGTTATGGGCTTTAGCCTTGATTTCATATATTGATTTATAAAAAAACCCGAAATCATCCCAATAGGCGGAATGAAATTCAAAGAACCGTATTGCTCTGGAGTCAGTCCTATATGCTTAATGGCCACAAAAGGAGCAAATGATGCAAAACAGTAGACAAATGAAGTACTGGATCCAAGTAAAATTGATGCAATAACAAGAACCTTATTACTAAACTTAGATGCGTAACCATTGTATATGTTAGTTAAAACAAGAGGAGTCTTATTTTGCTCTTGCAATGTCTCAGGAAGCTTACCAGATAGATAAAGAATAAGTAGAGAATACGTAAATATCATAATAAAACATGCATCGCCCCCAAAACAAGAAGTCAACCAGCCTCCTATTACAACAGAGATAGAAGGGCCAATAGCAAATGATAAAGACATGTATGCAATCCTACCGGCTATCTCTTTAGCTGGAAATAGTTCCGATATATAAGTGAAGGCCATCTTCAGCCCAACACTAGAGCCAAGACCACATATTAGCCTCCCCAGATACAATAGATAAAGGTTCTTTCCATAAGCACCTACTACACTTATCAAAGCTCCCACAAGTGCAAAAATCACAGCGTATATCGTTACAGGTCTACGTCCGAACCTATTAGCAAGAGGGCCATAAGGTAAAAATCCAAACGTATATCCGACCAGAAAAACAGCTACAAGGAGTTGAGCCATTGCCTTGGTTAAATGAAGATCTGTGGAAAGTTGAGGAAGAGCTGGAGTAATAAGAATAGCACATACTGCAGGGTAGGAAGCTAAAAGAAGTAAAATAAAAAAAAGACGTTTTTTTACCATATTTTTACCGGAAAATATCATAATAAGTATATTGACATATCATAAGAAGCTTAGCAATAAAGTTATGACTAGAAAAAAATATCATAGCTTCAAAATATCAACTTTACTAGTATCGTGGATGCGTAAAAGTAAAATTTTAGGAGATACTCATGAAAAAAACGGGAACGCTCGTTTTGATGTATGCATTATTAGTATTTGCAGGAGGCCTGATAGGTCACTTTAAATCTCAAAGTTTGCCATCACTGATTAGTGGAACGATTTTTGGGACGCTACTAATTTTTTCTTCATGGGCTATGATAAATAAAAAAAGATGGGGTCAGTGGGCTTCTTTGTTTCTTTCCTTTGTCCTTGATGCATTCTTTACATGGAGATTCGCAAAGACACTTAAATTTTTTCCAGCTGGACTAATGAGCCTTATAAGCCTGGCCATGGTGATTATTTTAGCTTTGCGTATTAACATGTATTATAAAAGAAAATAATCCTTAATGGTCACCATCAAAGTATGGCTCTATGTGAACGATTACATCACGCACACAGGGCCATGACAGTTGAATCTCATGACGCACTTTCTGCGAGATAGCATGAGCATCATCAACAGACATAGAGGGATCTACTTCCACGTCTATAGAAATATGAGCATCCGGCCCATACGTCTGTATCAAGAGTTTTTCTGTAGCCAAGACGCCCTCCACTTTCATAGCAGCATCTCGAACAAGAGAAAAACAAGATTCATCAGGAACCCTATCTAAAAGTTGATCCACGTTTTTTTTAGCGGCAATACTACCGACAATAAGCATAAGTATTGCTATAACGACCGCTCCCATATGGTCAATTAGCTGAGAGTATGCAGGTAGATATGCAGCAATAAGAAGGGCAACCATCGCAAAAAGACTGTTTATTGCATCAAGACGATAATGGACCGCATCAGCCAAAAGAGCAGGACTATTCCTAAGTTTGGCCGTCTTTTTTAAATGTCTGTATGCGATCTCAAGCAATATAACGGCTGCAAACGGTATTATCCAAGCTTTCGGATTGATAACACCGGTATGCCCACCTTCAAGGATGGCAGAAACCTGATGGTATGTCATAATCCCGCCGAAAACGACTAGCAGGACACCTAGCTGCAATCCCGCAATCGGCTCAAAACGTCCATGACCAAACGGATGATGCCTATCTGGAGGCCTATCAGCAAGGATCACACAAAGAATAAGTAGCAGGCTGGAGGCTATATCTACAAGTGAAGAAATAGCATCAAGAAGAAGAGCTGAGCTTCCGAAGTATAGAAAGCCAAAAAACTCCGCTAAAATAATCACAAATCTTAAGATAACACCACGACGCGCCGTGGTGATCATTTGTTTTTTTCTTTCCGCTCTGAGAGTAAAAAACGCATCTGGCAAAGGAACTATATCCGGAAATTTTGTCATACCAACCTTTTACTTAGCATCATATCGCTGTTGTACCACGGACCAATTTACAGAAGAAAAGAACGTTTCGATATATTTCTCTCTTTCCAGACCGTATTGTGTTATGTATGCATGTTCCCATACATCCATCACAAGAAGGACAGTAGACTCAGGCAAAAGCCCACTCTGGTGCTCACTAATCCAAATATTTAATAATCGACCCGACTTATCCCTACATAAAACAGTCCAGCCTATCCCTCTGATCATAGCAGTATTAATAAAATCTGCGCGCCACTTTTCAAAAGAACCGAACTGCTTGACTATGTCTAATACTAATTTTTTTGCCTCGGTAGTATTACTTACAGCTGTTAAATTTTCAAAATAAAGTTCATGAAATTTCATCCCGTCATACTCAAAAGCAAGCCTTCTCTTAATTGCCCCATAATCAAAATTCCTACCTTTGTTTTGATCTGAAAGCTGATCAAGTTCACTTAAAATAAGATTTGTATTTTTTACATACCCGGCATAAAGAGCAAAATGCATCTTTAGTAGATCATCATTAAATTTAGTTTTACCTAATAGGTAACTAAAATCTTTTGTTTCATACACATTTTTTTGACCATCTGCATAAACCGAAGCAGAAAAACACATCAAACATAAAAGAAAAAATTTATTCACAATTAAACCAAATTAAAATGAAATTAAAAACAAATAACACCTTACAATTAAAAACAAAAAACACTATAATAACGAGGAACCAAAATATAAAAGTAACAAATGAAAATAGAAGAAAATACTATTCAAGTTCCTACTGAGGCCCAGCTTCCAACTGCACAAGCTAAGCCTACTATCGAGCCGACAGAAGTAGGTCGTCTGCCGGGTATAGTTAGTATTATTTTTTTTCCATTTGATCTTATATACAACATTTTTAAATTATCAAAAGCAAAAGCATTAGGCGATAAAGAAGCTTTACTTGAAGCTCGAATAAGACTCTCCTCTTTACCTCTCAACGTTTTTGGATCTTCATGCTCAATTTTAACAATGTTGTATCAAATAGGTAATTTTTTAAAGTGCTATAATATTGATTATTTTACAATCCCTCTAAGCAAGGCAGCAGAATTTGCTTTTAACGTATCAGGTCTGGCCCTATCTGTTGTTGAATGCATTGTTGAAATTATCGCCATCAAAAGACAGGTTAATTTTTTAAAACACATACATATCAAAAACCTTCCTAGTATTGAAAAATTTTTTAATGAAACAGACCCAAACATTAAAAAAGAGATCTTATTGAAGGCTGTGCAAAATATTAATTTAACACCCAGCCTTCCTTTATCTTCTACCCTTAGAAAAACTCTTTCCAATCTTGAGATCTTGTTGACATCTGATAATCCTCCGACACAAAAAATGATGAAACTTGCTGTTGAAGCTATGGATCAAGCTACGACAGAGCTTCTTATCAACGACGCCGAATACATTAATGATAAATACCTAATATTGACCGAAAAAGAAAAAACAAAAATTGAATCTATAGTTAAAAAATCGTTTAGCGGACAATCGGAAACGTTTATCGCCGCTAAAATCGAAGAAACAGAAGCTAACTGGCTTCATGTCAAAAGTAACAACCTTGCTAGAAGAGTTGCTCCTTGGTGCGCTATCGAAATAAGTCATCGATTGAATCCGATACTACAAGACTTAAAATCTTCCAATCCTGAAATTAAAAAACAGGCGATAAAAGATATGAAAGAACTTTTATCAACTAGTGAAATACAAGCTAAAAAATTTCTTATTCTCCATTCGGTATCACTTGTAATATTCGCATTATCAGCATGTGTAGCTATTGCCTCCCTCGCTTTATTTCCTCCCCTTGTACCTCTTGTTGGCATGACCACTATACTCATAGCGTCTACAGTAAGTTATGTAGCTCACGAAGGGATGATAAAACAAAAGGGGTGGAAGTTTTGTGCTGGCGACCTAATTCCTGACTTTTTGAAAATTGATTGCAGCAAGATCTCCAGAATCTTTCAAGCAAAAGCACCTCAACCTGCGACTAACGCAGCATAAAAAACTATTTCACTAGTAAAGGTTTTTTGAGTACACCTTTCATATTGTCAAGGAAAGTTTCAATATCTGGATAAGTAGGCTCTAGAAGCCTTGGATCATCATTGTATACAAGCCAACCATTGGGAACTTTTACAAGCACTATCTCACATACAGTAGAAACTAAATTGGCATAGCTTAATGTGACACATTTAATATCAATTTTATGAGCTAGGCTCAATTGATTCTCCAGCAAAGCCGCATATTCGTCTTTTCTAAACAAGTAAGTGCCAGGGGGGTATTTACATAGAATATCTTCCGACTCTAAGCGAGAGATCTGATGCCACGTTTCGTAGATTACATCTAAGGTCCGGCAAGAGTTATCTGCTAGATCAACCCTTATTTTTGAAATTTCTAAACATAGATCATTCAAAGTGGTTGTTTTAGGAAGTATTTGTAGAATAATTAAAAGATTTTTTTTTGTTTGTTTGATGATTTCTTGAGCAAGCAATGAGCATTCATTAATAATATCTACCCCATCGGGCGATACAACTTCGCATTTCGGAACGTTTGTTAATGAGTTAGTCGTTTGAAATCTAAACTCCACAGGTATCCAGAAAGTAGTATCCTGAGGTTTGCTATTTATATCGGTGAACTGGACTTCTCCATTTTCTTTGTTAAACATTCCTTTAACAACTATTCCATCATTGGTAGAGCCTTTGTCTAGATTTTGATGAACTTTTCTCAAAATCAACTTAAATAATTCAATGTTTTTTCTTACCTGCTCATTTTTAACTTTAATCTTCATTTTTTAGCACCAATTATAAAATTAGACTTACCAAGGAGTTATAAGTTCAATATACTAATTAAAAAATTTTTTACATCATAAAAGTATATTTTTTTTCAGAGTAAGTTACTTCTTTTTCGCATTATATTTTTGGTTTACTCATTTCCTGAGATTTTGCATAGCAAGCAAATAAAGTTTGAATGAGGCCTGAACGCACCGACTGAGCCTCCATTTCTTTTAGACCCGCAATAGTGGTACCTCCTGGGGATGAAATAAGCATTTTAAGTTCTGCCGGGTGCTTCTGTGTTTCTTTCATAAGCTGTATAGATCCCTCAAAAACCTGAAGAACCAGCTCCTTAGCATCATGAAAAGTAAACCCCATAGCAACCCCCCCTTCCATAAGCGCCTCTAAAATAACAAAAACAAAAGCTGGAGAAGAGCCACAAAGCGCTGTAAAAGCATCCATTTTGGACTCGGGGAGAAAGTACAAAAGCCCCATCCCCTCTAGTATTCCAGCTATTTCCTTTTTTAAAACAAGATCGGATAGATCAGCTATGCCGATAATCCCCTTTCCGACAGTAAGAGCTAGGTTGGGCATTAGGCGTACGATTTGAGCATTAGGAAAAGATTTATGTAATGTAGGAATATCTGTTCCAGCAAGCAGGCTGACAATGATCTTTCCAGGAGCAAGACTAAAGGAAAGCTGAGCTGCGACCGCTTGAAGATCTTTAGGTTTAAACCCTAAAATAATAAGATCTGCAGCATCTGCGGCTTTAGAAAGATCCATTACTTCTGCTTTGATCTCTTTAGATAGCTCTTCTGCTTTCTCTTTTGTTTTAGAAACAAGGATAATATCATGTTTTTTTGATAAGAACCGTGCAAAAGCACTTCCCATGACTCCACATCCAACAACAGCTATTTTCATACACACCTTAATCTTTAACTTTCAATTTCATCATATTTATGAGAGAATTTCCTTCAAATACATCATTTAATTTTTTTTAACCTGAACCATCTGTACTTATAACGTTATGATTATCAAACTAAAACAAAAAACATCACCAAAATATAAGGACGCTTTACTGGTAAGTTATGCCAAGATCATACTACCGCTAGGTTCCTTACTTGTGATTACCTGCTATTTCTTTCTTGATAAGACAGTCACTCTGTACTTACATGATAACGCCTCATTTTTAAAAAAAATTGGATCGATGACATCAGATCTATTTAGTCCAGTTACGATTATATGCGCCGGACCAATCCTTTTTTTTATAAACAAACTTCTTTGGAAAAAAGAAAAAATGCAAGAAATTAGCCAGCTACTGATCTTTGCAGCTCCACTATCTTATGTTGCAGCGAAAATCATAAAAAATTTTACTGAACGATACCGTCCTAAAAAGCTTCTTGCTGAAGGAATGTATGGGTTTTATTCAAACGGGCAGGCAGGAGCAGACTATTCATTTCCCTCTGGCCACGCTTGTGCGATAGGAGCCCTAGCTGGAACATTATCATGCTTTTATCCCAAATACACATGGTATTTTCTATCCGGAGCTTTATTCCTATCTCTTTCTAGGGTCATAAAACTAGATCATTTCTTAAGTGATGTCCTCATTGGAATACTTATAGGAGGATATATCTCTCAGCTAATTCACATATATATGAAAAAGAAAAAAATTCACCTTTAAAAGGAGCCTATGGATACAGATTTAGAAGCCATACAAAAAGCAAGGCCTACATCGGCAGAAATAACCCCTCTTATACACAACCGATGGTCTCCCAGAAGCATGACGGCAGAGCCCTTAAGACAAGAAGAAATTCTAGCGCTGTTTGAGGCTGCAAGGCATGCCCCTTCAGCGTACAATGGTCAACCATGGCGTTTTATCTATGCAACACCTAAGGATCCCTCATGGTCAGATTTTTTTAATCTTCTTGTTGAATTTAATCAATCATGGTGTAAAAACGCAGCAATGCTTGTTATTGTATGTTCTAGAAAAAACCATGAGCATAACAATAAGCCTTCTAGAACCCATAGCTACGACACAGGCGCCGCTTGGATGGCCCTGGCCTTAGAAGGAGCCAGCAGAGGTCTTGTCGTCCACGGTCTAGAAGGATTTAGCTATGAAAAAGCGGCACTGGTTGCCGGCATCTCTAACGAATACCAGATCGAAGCTATGATCGCTGTCGGCAGAAAAGGCTCTAAAGAAAATCTACCAGCTGCTTTGCAAGCAAAAGAAACACCCTCATCAAGACGTCCGATAGAAGAAATCATGTACCATCAGAAGATGTCTTGAAAATCAACTATCACCTATTGCATGGGCAGCAATCCAAGCCGTTGTCCATGCGTTCTGAAAATTAAACCCTCCTGTTACCCCATCAGAATCAAGAACCTCCCCTACGAAAAACAGTCCCTTACACACCTTGCTTTCCATAGTTTTATGGTCAACCTCTTTCCATGAAACCCCTCCACAAGTGACAAACTCATCCTTGTTTGTGCTCTTGCCCTGGATCTTAAACTGACTTTTCACGATTACTTGAACTAATTGATGCAATTCTTGTTTCGAAAGATGCGCCCAAAGTTTATCCTCAAAAATATGACAAAATTCTAAAAGTTTTTTCCATAAATTTTTTGGTATACCAAAGGCTGGCGTATAAGCTATAGGCTTTGCAGAGTTTTCTTTTTTCAGGGAAAGGAGTGATTCCCGCACTTCATGCTCTGCATACTGAGGCGCCCAGTTCACGCATAAAGTAGCATCATAATCACTGTCATGCAGATAACGAGCAGCAAATGCTGAAAGACGAAGTACCCCTGGTCCACTTACCCCCCAATGGGTAATAAGCAATGGACCTTGAGATGAAAATGATGCCCCTTCAATTGAAAGTTTCGCATTGGAAACGGATACACCGCTTAGGTCGTCTAATCTTTCATCCTTTATATTAAAGGTAAACAAGGAAGGAACCGGCTCAATTAAAGTATGTCCAAGCTGAGTAAAAAGCTCATACGACTTTTTAAGCCCTCCTGTTGCAAGTACTAAGTAGTCACAATCAATACTACCTTGATCCTTAGTCTGAACCCTCCACCCATCTTCTAACTTTTGTAGCTGTTGAACCTCAGAGTGAAGCTGTACTTTTACATTAAGATCTTTAGCTTGTTTTAAAAAACATTCAATAATTGTAGAAGAGGTATTGCTCTTTGGAAATATCCTGCCGTCATGTTCTATTTTGATCTCAACCCCGCGATCTTGCAGCCATTGTATCATATCTTTGGGTTGGAATGTGTAGAAAGCTTTCCTGAGGACGTCAGATCCTCTAGGGTAGTTCATAGAAAGAGTTTGTGGATCATAGCAGTCATGTGTCACATTACATCTGCCACCACCGGAGATCTTCACCTTGGCTAAGGGTTGCATCGTCTTTTCTAAAATGATAACTTCAACATCTTTTTTTAAATCTGCTAAAACGATAGCAGTGAAAAAACCTGCCGCCCCACCACCGACAACGACAACTCTATTATAAGTAAAGTTCACTATACATCTCCTTGATACCCTAAAAAGGAAACAACAAGGATAGCATATTTTGTAGATTAACCAGAAAAGAAAGAAGACAAAAAAAAATCGAGCAAGCCCTGTTACTTGCTCGACCAATTCATATCATAAGCTCTATAAGCGCTACTAGCGTCGCAACTTAAAGCCCGTACAGGAGGCCCGTATATTATTTACGAGCAGCAGATTTCTTTGCTGTTCTTCTTACTGTTTTACGAACAGTTTTCTTAGCAACAGTTCTTTTTTTAGCTGTTTTACGAACAGATTTTTTAGAAGTTGTTCTTTTCTTAGCCATATAAAATCTCCTTATTTTCTTTCATAGGGCTTTATTTATTTATTGTTAACGTTTGCTATTTTCAAACATTCAAACTAATCAATCCCTATAATTATTAATATACAAGAGTTGTAATTATTTTAAAATAATTTTTTAAAATATAAATTAAAACAGATTAATTTATAAATAAAAAAAACGCCTTCACAGATCACTGTGAAGGCGTTTTTAATAAAATCGATTTTTTTTTATTTTCAACAAAAAAAACAATTAACTTTAATTCACTAAAATAGGGCTATTTTATTTGAATCTCAATAGAATTAATTTTATCACCTTGTTTAATTTTATTCACAACATCCATGCCTGCTACAGTCTGTCCAAACACTGAATACTCACCATCTAAGAAAGACACCTTATCAAGCGTAATATAGAACTGTGATCCACTAGACCTTTTCTTAGGATTAACTTGATCAGGAAGTCTAGCCCAAGCAAGAGCTCCTTTTTCGTGTGGCATACCGATTTCAGCAGGAATAGTGTACCCAGGACCACCAGTTCCAGTTCCTGTTGGATCTCCACCTTGAATAACAAATCCAGGAACTACTCTATGGAAAGTAAGTCCATCATAGAATCCAGCTTTAGCTAAAGTGATAAAGTTAGTTACAGATATTGGAGCTTTAGCTGGATAAAGATCACAGGTTATATCCCCTTTGGAAGTGTGAATAACGGCCACATATTT
>VGMB01000005.1 GCA_016866585.1 Chlamydiota bacterium | reverse complement strand
GTATCGTCAAAGCAAAAGCACGATAGAACTCTTCCGCACTGGCTTCGTTAACTGTCACACCCATAGAAGTTATAAGATAGTGTTTTATCTTATTGGCAAGCATCTGTGCTTGCATTTCCAAAGTACCGTTCACCGAGGCCCCCAAAATTATTTTTGTAATATGTTGTTTTTTTCTTTTAAGAGATTCAACTTTTTTTTAGCATGAAGAAAAATGAAATGTAAGAGTTTTTTTATGAATACATACGATTTGATAGTTATTGGCACAGGACCCGGCGGTGAGAAGGCTGCAGTAAAAGCGGCTTACTTTGGATTCAAAGTAGCTATAGTAGAAAAGGAAAAGGTTTTTGGTGGCGCTCAAGTTGTTACAGGAACAATTCCTTCGAAAACTCTAAAGGAAACAGCGTTATTCTTATCTGGCAAATATGAAAAAGGTCTATTTGGTGTTGATAGAGATCTTAAACATGAAGCCTCTGTCGAAGACTTTATGTTCAGAAAAAACTATGTCAGCGACTATGCCGCAAAAGAAATTAAAAAAAATCTGGTGCGTCATGGTGTAGACATTTATCTAGGAGAAGCTTCTTTCGAAGATGCCCATACTATTCATATTAAAGATGAATCCGGATCAAAGATATATGGAAAATACATCATTATAGCCACAGGATCATACCCATACCAACCTAAGAACATCCCCTTCGATGGCAACCGAATCCATGATTCAGATACAATATTGCAAATAACAAGATTTCCTTCCTCAATATGCATCGTTGGCGCGGGTGTTATTGGTTGTGAATACGCGACGATATTTGGGACGATGGGAACAAAAGTCTATCTCATAAATGACAAAGAAAAAATCCTTCCGTTTATTGATAAAGAAGTCTCAACTCATCTTGTTGAGAACATGCAAAATGAAGATATCGAGATTCTTTTTAATACCTCTATTGAATCTATTAAGGCACCACAAACGGATAAAGATCTCATAGAAATAAAAATAAATAACGGCAAGACAATTAATGTGGACATGTTCCTATTTGCTGCTGGTAGAAGTGGAAATACCAAAGCGCTTCAACTAGATAAAATTGGAGTTGTTCAAGGCAAAAGGGAAACGATAGTCGTAGATAAGCAATACAGAACTAATATAGATAATATCTATGCTGTTGGCGATGTGATAGGATTCCCAGCGCTGGCCAGCACGAGCATGGATCAAGGAAGAGCAGCGGTTGCTCACATCTTCCAAACAAAAGACCTAGAAAACTTACCTCAATTCTTCCCCTATGGTATTTATACAATACCCGAGGTATCAATGGTCGGCATGACAGAAGAAGATGCTAAGGCTAACAACATAGACTATCTCATAGGTAAGGCTCGCTATGCTGATATGGCTAGAGGCCAAATCATGGGGGCTAAAAGCGGCTTCCTAAAGCTTGTTTTTAGAAAAGAAGACCTCAAAATCATCGGCGTCCATATCATAGGCAACATAGCTAGCGAGATGATTCACTTTGGACTAGAACTTGTGGAGTCAGGACAAAACCTGTACAGTGTAATTGGAAAGGTGTTTAACTTCCCCACGTTACATGAGCTATATAAGTATGCAGCTTATGATGGGCTAAGTAATTTATGTGGGCATAAAATAAAGCCATGAAGTATTTCCAGTTAAATTTTAAAAAAAGTTTACCGCTTCTTTTTATATCTTGAATCTGTAAATCTCGTAAGCTCGAAATTATTTAGGAGCTCAAATGAAATCAATAATAGCACTTATTTTAACTTTTTATACGCTATCTCTTCCAGCACAGATAATAGAGACACACCATTTTAAAGATGTAGAGTCTCATGTTGATATCGACACACTACTTTTGCTTGATATTGATGACACACTACTCATCCCTGCGCAAATGCTCGGATGCGATGAATGGTTTAAACATAGACTAGAAGTTCATATCAATAACGGACTGCCATTTTCTAAAGCTCTTGATGCTACAATTGCGCAGTGGGAAGCTATAAGACATCTAACAGAAATGCAAATCGTAGAGCCAGGCACAGAACTTATCGTTAATAAAATGCAAGACAGTGGATTTAAAGTCATGGGTCTTACAACACAAGGAATTGGTCTTTCTCACAGAACGATAGAACACCTACTCGAGCATAAAATTATTTTAGATCGTTCAGCTCCTTTTAAAGACCCTTTTTATATGGAGTATGAAGACCACGGAATACTATTTAGAAAAGGAGTTCTTTTCACCAATGGGAGAAATAAAGGTATCGCCCTATTCTCATTATTAGACCACTACAATTTCAAACCTAAAAAAATCGTATTTATTAATGATAAAGACACTCACCTTAAGGAAATTGAAATAGAAGCGGAAAAACATGGTATTGAATTCGTTGGACTAAGATACGCATACTCTGATCACAAAAAAGCATGTTTTGATCCAGATTTAGCTGAAATCCAATTTCACAATTCAAGCTTTGGAGGGATCTTAAGCGACAACGACGCTCTCAATAAAAAAATTGAAGAACTTCTTATTATTGAAGGTCAAGAATAATAGAGAGAGGCTACGCCTCTCCTATTTTTTTATTCCCATTTCATACACAGGATAAATATCTATCACCATCTCCTCATAAGGATGTGCAGATTTAATAGATTCTATGACACTGTGTAAAATATCTTTATGGCAGACTGTTTCAACCTTCTCCTCTTCTACCTCCTCTAAGACACCTTGACTACCTATATAGGGATTAGCATTTTCTGATGGCTTAAATCTCCCTGTACCGCGTATTGAAAAGCTACAATATGAATAATTACCTATCTTTCCAGCTCCACTCCTTCCTAGCACATCTCTAAGAGCATCGGCATGTGTTGATGGCACATTAAAGGAAATGGTAAAATAATCTGAATGGTTCACAACCTAACCTCTTTGTATAGTAATTTAAAAAATATTCAGCGTTGACACACTTCGAAAGCAGCAACTATTTCTTAACATATTAGCTAGACTAAAATACTTAGCTAAACGTTTAATCGGCAAATTTGCTACACTTAGTTTCACAAAAGACTGCAACCCTTGATTTGGTAAATAAACATGTCGTTTAAAAATTACCTAATTTTCTTCTTTATTAAGCTTGTAAAGCTTGTTCAAAAAAAGAACGTAAAAGGAACAAATAACAACTTCCTTATTGTCAGCACGACAGCACTTGGGGACACCTTGTGGGCAACACCTTCCATAAGACTCCTGAAAGAACAACAACCCCAAGCACGCATTTTCATGCTCACAAGCAAGACTGGCGAGCAAGTGCTAAGAAACAACCCTTACATCTTTAAAATAATTACCCTAGATAAGCCCCTATTAGGCTCTTTGCTAAAGATATATCAAATTCTAAAAAACATTTATTTTAATAACATTCTTATTTTTCATACCTCTCAAAGACCTATACTCCCCTTCTGCTATCTACTGCACTCTGATGAAATTACTGCTACTCCAGGGATTAATAAAGGTCTAGATAAGTTAATCACAAAAAAAGCATCTTACGGTTATGAACATGAAATCATCCGCAGATTGAAGATAGCTGGTATTGATTTCAAAAATAAAAACCTAAGGATGGAAATTTTTCCAAACGATCAGGCGCAATTACAAGCAGATTCATTTTTAAAGAAACACAGCATCTCAAAAAAAACTATTGTAGGAATGCATCCGGGTGCTAAGGACAAGTTCAAACAATGGCCAGTTAATAACTTCATAGAACTTGCAGGCATATTAAAAAAAACATTCGATTGCGATATAGTAGTCACATGTGGCCCAAATGAACGATTACTTGCTGAAGAAATTACATCTTCTGTCCCAGGCAGCTTTTATCTAGATGAAAATCTAAGCATCCATGCTCTTGGAAGCTTAATTCAAAAATTCGATCTATTTATCACCAATGATACTGGACCCATGCATCTTGCTTTTGCCACTGGAACAAAAACGATATCATTATTTACAGCAACCGACGCCAACCTTTGCGGCCCACTGGCAATAGATAATGCTGTTGTTATTCAAAAAGAAAAAACATGTTCTCCATGTATTAGAAAAAAATGCTTTACTCCATTTTGTATGCTACAAATTTCACCCAGAGAAGTAGCAAGCTGTGCAATAAAGTTGTTAAAAGGAAATACCGAATGAATATACCTTCGCCAAAAGTGAGTGTTGTCATATTAAACTGGAACGGCGCAAGTGACACTATATCTTGTTTAGATTCACTAAAAAAACAAACACACACTAATTTTGATGTTATCGTTATTGACAATGGATCTACAGATGACTCTGTTACAAGGATTGAAAAAAGCCATCCAGAAGCAATCCTTATTAAAGAAAAAAACAACCTTGGGTTTGCTGGAGGGTGCAATAGGGGCATAGAACAAGCAATTACTAACAGTAGCGATATGATTTGCTTGCTTAATAATGACACTGTGGTTTCTCACAACTTTCTTTCAGAACTTGTCCACCAAATGAATGAAGACCCTAATACAGGGATTTTGGGCGCAAAAATTATGCTTTACTCTGACAGGTCTCGTCTTGATCACCTTGGTGGATCATGGAATTCTTCAAAAGCAGAATTCGATCTAATCGGCAACAGAGAAAGCATTACCTCTTTTTCATGGGAAAAAGACAAAGAGTTAGACTACGTTTGCGGGGCAGCCATGTTAGTAAAAAAGGCAGTTTTCGAGAAAATTGGACTTCTTGAAGAAAAGTTCTTTTTAATTTGGGAGGAAGCCGATTTTTGCTTTAGAGCCAACCGCGCTGGTTTTAAAATTAAATCATGTCCAACAGCGGAACTATGGCATAAAGTGTCCGCTTCATTTACTGGTAAAGCCCATAGTACATACTTTTGGTGGAGAAATAGACTCTTATGGATAGAAAGGAACTGTACTAAAAAAGAAAAAAGAACAATTTATACAACCATTTTAAATAAAGATATTCGACATCTTAGAAAAATTAATTGCATCAAGTCTGTCGAGTTTTTTATTCTAACAAAACTCTTAAGAAAAGCTATCCCCAAAAGCAAAGCTGAGAAACTCCACAAATATAAAGCAGCACTTCAAGGTATCAAAGACTTCAAAAATAATAAATTTGGCCAAGGCCCTAATTGGATCTACAAAAATCCTTTTATCTCAAGATGATATAAGTGATACATTAATAGACTAATTACTATTTTTAGGAAAAAAAATAAAACATTATCACTAAATCTACACATTGGCTATATAAAGAATAAAAAGAGGGAAAATAGAGTTAATCTATTAGAACAATAAAAGAAATTTTGCTTTCGACTATTTTTCCGATTATAGTTACACTAGGGTTGAAAGGGGGACATTTCTCCCATGATTTACAAAAACTTTCAAACATCGACAAGCTTATGATGCATCAAGACAACTTTCGTTTTTTCTCCATTTGCACCCAACAATTTAAAAAACGCTTTAAATTGGTCACCCATCTTTTGCTGCTCGTCATCAGTTCTCTTATGCTGACCTCATGTGAATCCAACATGATGATAGTTACTGATGTAGATGAAAGAGAAGCTAACGAGATAATAGTATTTTTAGCCAGCAAAGGGATCAGCGCATACAAGACGGCTGCTGCCTCCGGAGGGCCTGGAGCTAGTTCCAGCTCGCAAAAGTACGCTATCTCAGTGGAAGAAGGCAAATCGACAGAAGCCATGGCCGTGCTAAACCAAAATGGACTTCCGAGAATAAAAGGAACAAATCTTCTTGATCTTTTTGCCAAACAAGGTTTGATGACTTCTGATAAAGAAGAGCTAATAAGATACCAAGCAGGCCTTGCGGAACAAATTGCCAATACAATACGTAAAATCGATGGCGTTATAGATGCTGACGTACAATTGTCCTTCCCTCCTGAAAATACAGGTGCAATTGGTATCCAGCAACAGACACAACAAAAGATAACCGCCGCAGTCTATGTAAAACACCAAGGTGTGCTAGATGACCCTAACAGCCATCTTGTGATTAAAATAAAAAGGCTCGTTGCGAGCAGCGTAAATGGTCTCGATGTGAATGACGTGACAGTTATTTCTGACAGATCTCGCTTCACTGACATAACACTGAATCCTATCCCTGAGGATATGACTCCTAAGGCTAAGGAATATGTGAGCATCTGGTCTATAGTTATGAGTAAAAACTCAGCTAGCAGATTCCGCTTTTTATTTTTCTTTCTTTCCTTCTTAGTAATAATGCTATCTATAATATCTGGATGGATAATATGGAAGTTCTACCCTACGCTAAAGAAGAGAGGAGGCATAAAAGAGCTCCTGCACCCATTACCTATTGATACTGAGACTACTTCAGATGAAGATCTATCCCAAAGACCTCAGGATAAAAAATAGTTATGAATAGATTCGCTTGGATCGTCTGTAATGCTTTTTTAAATAAAGCGGGCTCAGGAAAGAAAACTGCTCTAGTCAGATTCCTTCCTGGCCCGCAGCAAGATCTAATCCGCAAAATATTGGTTACAGAGAAAAACCCTCTGGAAACATCCTACCACAAAGATAGGCTTCTTCAAACTGTTCACTACACATGGTTTACAACTTTTTTACGCACACTTCCGGAAGCTGACGTCGGTATATTTCTTTCCTGTTTCCCTGAAAACACAAAAAAAAATCTGCAAGACGCTATTCTATATTCACGCCCCTCCCTTGATCTTACCGAATGTGCTAAAAAGTACATTACTTCCATATTATATGAAAACATAGTCCAAGCAAATCCAGACGTTTTGCCTATAGAGCTTCTACCCTCCTGCGATCTAAATATAATTTTAGAATTGACCACATCAGAACTCTACCTCCTTATAGAGTATCTAGGAATCCATGACCTTGCTGTTGAAATGAAACAAATCATAGACACAACACTCATAAAAAAAATTCAGGCCTCCATATCTCCAGAAAAAGAAGACTATCTCAAAAAATTATCCCAGAAAAAAGAGCCTGTTATCTTTAAAAGGATGGAGCTACACAAGTGGGATGGCAAGCCAGATACCTTGAAAAAAGTAATCATCCACAGAGGTATTAATCGACTGGCCAAAGCAGCCCATGCAGAAGAAACTTCTCTATCTTGGTATATAAGCAGAATGCTATCTGTACAAGATGCTGGAAGCTTTCTTGGGTTGTGTAAGCCCCTAAATCACCCATCAGCCTCTACTTTATTGATTGAACAAATCCTAGAAATCATCCCCCTGATTAAACCCAAATCAAGCAAAGGTGACGTATGAAATTTTTCTCATTACTATATCAAGGCGACATACACTTTGCTGCAGATAAAAAAATCATCCCTAGAGAGGAAATAGATCAGCTCATCTCAGCTAAGGAAATCATTGAAAAAGCTCAGCAAGATGCACTCACCTATAGACAAAATGTGGAAGCTGAATGTGAAGATATCAAAAAAAAGGCGTACGATGACGGATATCAAGAAGGTCTTTCCCGTTTTAATGAACAACTCATGCACTTTGAGCAACAAATCAGGAAAATATCTCACGAAACACAAAAAGCAATAATACCCATAGCTCTTAAAGCGGCAAAAAAAATTGTTGGAAGTGAGCTTAAGCTTCACCCTGAAGCAATAGTTGATATCGTTTTACAAGCTCTTGCTCCTGTAAAGCAGAATCACAAAATAAAGATATACGTAAATAAAGAAGACAAACAAGTGCTAGAAGATCACAAACAAGATCTAAGAGCAATCTTTGAAAGTCTTCAATCCCTTTCTATCTTAGAACGAGCAGATGTAAGCCCTGGAGGGTGTATTATTGAAACAGAGTCAGGCATCATCAATGCTAGCATAGAAAATCAGTGGAGAGCTCTTGAGTCTGCTTTTGAAAAATACATGAAAGCATAAATAGATAAATTGTCTTGAAAAAAACCTTTGGGTCAATGATTGTTACACATATACTGAGCAAAGATAAGGGTTCAAATAAAGGCTGATCGCACTATGGCAAACATAAAAAACATACTAAGATTTTTGATTTTAGCTGTAATTTTCACCTGCATTTCTCATGAGATTTTTGCTGAAGATGCACCCACTCCCGTGACTGAGCTAACAAATCAAGTACAACAGCAAGAAGTACAGGCTCCTGGTGTTATATCGCAGGTAACAGCGATAGCTGGACTATCCTTGCTCCCTTTTGCCGTTATGCTTCTAACCTCTTATGTGAAAGTTGTCATAGTATTATCCCTGCTTAGAAATGCTATAGGTGTGCAGCAGTCGCCTCCAAACCAGGTCTTAAACGGAATAGCCCTTCTAGTTACAGTGTATGTCATGTTTCCCACGGGTCTTGCTATGTATAACGCTGCCTCTAGCACCATGGATGTAAATCAGCCCAAAAGCCTTCTATCCGGACAATCTGCTGAATATATCATTAATGTTGTGGACAAAGCCAAAGAACCCCTCAGAGACTTTCTTCAGAGAAACACATCAGGCAAACATATGACAGGTTTTTATCAGCTTGCCTATAAATCTTTTCCGGATAACTTCAGAGCAGGTCTAAAACCTAATGATTTTATAGTTCTAATCCCAGCTTTTATTACATCACAGCTTAAAGCCGCCTTTGAAGTGGGCGTCTTAATATATATGCCGTTTTTCGTAATAGACCTTGTAACTTCAAACATCTTGCTTGCGATGGGTATGATGATGCTTTCGCCACTTACCATCGCGCTACCGTTAAAATTACTACTGATCGTAATGGTTGACGGATGGACATTAATTATTCAAGGACTTGTCTTATCTTTTAGATAAGCATTAAGTGAGGACCTATGTATAGCTCAGAAGTATATACCCTTAGCTACCAGGCGCTGATACTAATACTATTACTATCTGCTCCACCTATATTGATAAGTACTTTTCTAGGACTGTTAGTTGCTGTATTCCAAGCTGCCACACAAATCCAAGAGCAAACACTTTCGTTTATGATAAAACTCGTATCCGTAATCCTCACACTGATAGTAATGGGTGGATGGCTAAGCGCTCAAATCATGCAATACTCTAATAATATCTTTATGAATTTTTACAAATGGGCTAGCTACTAGGTTCTTTTATGGACAATCTTGCAAGTTACGGGGAATTTTTTTCCCTCCTTGGTGAATACACCCCGATGACCTTGCTAACATTATTTTTTTTAGCCTGTGCAAGACTTATTCCGGTGGTTGTTTTTGCTCCTTTTTTTGGAGCTAAGCTCCCCTCAGGAGTCAAGATGGGACTTGTCGTCTCACTGGCAGTCATCATTTTACCTTACATGGTTGTCAACTCAAAAGGAGTTCCAAACTTCACGCTTGAGTATTTCATACTATTTATGAAGGAGTTCTTCATAGGATTTGTTCTTGCCCTACTGATATCCGTTCCGTTCTATGTGGCATTATCAGCTGGTAGCTTGATTGACTTCATAAGAGGATCTTCTTCATTACAAGTGTCTGATCCCACATCTCAAGAACAAACCTCGCCGATCGGTATCCTGTACAACTACGTACTAATTGTTATTTTTTACGCTATGAATGGACCGCTTCTTTTTCTTGAGAGCTTCATGGACACCTACAACATAATCCCACCAGACACGATGATTAACCCTATATTTTTCGATACGAATTTTCCCGTTTGGACGTTGATCTCTGCTGTGTTAGCAAAAGTTTTTGCACTAGCAATACAACTCTCCGCACCTTGCTTACTTGCAGTGCTTATGACGGAAGTCTTTTTAGGTATAGCAAACCGTCTAGCACCTCAGGTTCAAATTGTTTTCCTTGGGATGTCCTTAAAATCCTTAATTGGCCTTGCAATACTTTGTGCTGCATGGTCTTTTATCATTCAGCAAATGGGCAAAGAAACTTTTCTTTGGATGAAAGAAGTAAACAAAGTATTCCAAACTCTTCCTCACTAAACAAACGCAGCTAACGTAGCACCTTACTTAAGTTGAAGTTTTCAATTTTCGCTAGGCAATTTTATGAATAAAATTGGACTTAGAACATCTAAATTTAAACTATTGGAAATAGTTCTATGCAAAGGCTAACATCAAGGTTCTTTCATTCCTATCTCCCTTCTCTAACAAGCCTGGATAAAATAGCCTCTCGCTTGGAGCACTATGAGACTTAGCTCTTCCATTTTTGACTGTTTTGAACGAAGAGAAAATCTAAATTGACAAATCCTTTTATAATGATAAACTTTTTTTACAAACTCAGTTTGCCTCAACTAAAGGAATTTCATTAGATATGAAAAAAATGCTCTTTATTTTAAAAATTTATATTTGCATTTTTTTTATTTTGTCATGTAACGCTGAAAATTCGAACCATAATTTAATTTTAGAGACAATAGAATTAGAAGGTAAAAAAATTGAGGCATGCGATAAGGGAAATTTTGCAAAATTATCCGAATATTACGCTGATAGAGCTGATTCATTTCTTTTGACAGGTTATATAGCCGAAGCCATCGAAGATTTTTCAACCTCACATTATTATGCAGAAAAACTTTCTGATAATTACCTAACAAAGGCTTTAAAATTTAGGTCCTTATTTGGAAATTTGTTTTGCTACGGAATCATAGGAGATGAAAGCTATATTACGCATTTATCAACACAGTTGCTTGAGTTGATATATTCTTCGGAATGTTCATCTTGTTCAGATAATAAAAAACCAACCGCTCACATAAGTTCTTTTCAACAAGTAAAAGCTCTTTTTGCTAAATCAGATGATGTCCCTATTTATGGCCCGGAAGTTATTTCAATTCAAGACTGTATTGATATGGTTGATAACACTTCTTCATTTGCTAAGATTTTAATTCTTAAATCTCCAGCAAATGTTCGAGGAACCTTAAATTATATTCTTGATCAATTAACTAGTGCTGCTAGAAGGTGCTGTAAAGCAGGAGGCTTATGGAAGGCTTGTTTTCAGCCTCTAGCAAATAAATACCACACCTGGAATCAAAAATGGCAAGTGTTAGGCATTCCACCTGACCCAGCTTGGGATTAAAAAAAGGAAAATCGTAAAATGACATTTAAGACACTGATTATATTTTTATTGTTTTTTTTACAATTTAGCCTTGTTTCTGATGAAAAAGAGTATCTTCAAGCTGATGTTGAAAACATTAACGGAATAGATGAAGTGTTTTTTTTCTTCTATCCTAATATTTCATGTAAAGATCTAAAAGGACTAAATCAAACTGCTATTGAAACTCTTAAAAAGACAGGCAAAGTAGTTATAAGACATTTTGACGTGCAAAATCCTTTAAATGAAAGTAGATCCCCTTCGATGTTCTATTATTTAGAAGAATTGAAAGATATTGATGGGCTTTCTCTTAATATTTTTAAGGCAAAAATTGTTGTTAAAACAAGTGTAATACTTGAAAAAAACAAGGAATATACAAAATCTAATATTTGGGAAAGTTCTTGTTTTATAAAAAAAAGTAATAAAAAAAGCTATAGTCAGCTAGTGAGTAAATCTCTGGGATATCTTCTTAAGCAATACATTAGTGATTTAAGTTCTTTAGATGGTGGCGAAAAAGGTAGTATGCTTTTTTATTATGCTGAATAATTCTGCTATTGTGCTTCTGTAAAAATTTTCTCTCTAAACGAGTCCTTTCGATATTTTGTGTAGCCTTTCTATCTTACAGCAAAACTTTACTTATTAATTCCTGTGACCAAATAAAATTTCAACTAATACGGCTAATGATTCTACTTCGTTAAGAGTATAAAAAAGATGCGTTTCAAGAAATGGATTGACCAAAATAATTTTGAAAATTACTTTATATCAAAAAATCCTTCATTCATTCGGATAATTTATGTACAAAAAATCGCAATCCCTCGTACTTCTATCAGCTTTATCCTTAATGGCAGTAGAGCTGTGTGCTGATTATGAAAACACCAATACACAGTCAAATAAAATACAACATGTTGTGACCACATCAGCTCCAGTTACACCAATCCCCATAGAGCTGCCATCGGCGCGACCTCAAGTCAATGACGGATTTGATGTTTTTTTAACCGGTGATTGGATAATTTGGGAGACCAATACATCAGGCCTTGGATTCGTTATTGTCCAAGAAAGCAAAGAAGTTCCAAAAATAACACAGCGCATCACTAACGGAAGCGTAAAAAACCCTCAGTTTTCCTACAGCTCAGGTTTCAACATTGGATTGGGAGTAAACCTTTCACATGATGGATGGGATGCAATTGTTGATTGGACATGTTTTAAAGATCACGCAAGTAGAGAAATTACAGTTCAAAACCAAACAACAAGCAAAAAAGAAAAAGTCACTTTATTCACCACCTTCATTAGTCCAATGAATAATGGAACAACTAACGACGTACTAGCCACAGCTAATAGCGCTTACAGCGACTGGAATCTTCACTTCAATATGCTTGATTTAGAAATGGGCAGGGAATTTTACGCAGGTAAATGGCTTAAGCTCAGACCATTTTTTGGTCTCAGAGGTGGCTGGATAAAACAACACTATGAAGTGGAATATGGAAAAGTTCACTATCTTTATAGTGAAAAAGAGACAGTATTTAATACATACGAAATAAGTAATACCAACAATTTTTTTGGTTTTGGGCCAAGACTTGGTGTTAATGGCTCTTGGGGGTTTGGAAGTGGGCTCAGCCTATATGGTAACGCCGGAGTAGCGCTACTGTATGGCTTTTTTCATCTAAATCAACAAGAAAGTGCATACAATGACCTTATTGGTAATAACCCCAATCAAAGGCATGTATACAATAGTTTCCGCTGTGCCAAAGCAGCAACAGACCTAGAAGTGGGCCTCCGATGGGATTATTCCTTCTTTAATGACGCTATTCATCTAAGCCTACATGGTGGCTGGCAACAACAACTATTCTTCTCTCAAAACCAGATGATGCGTTTTACCAACGGTTCTGAGCTTGGTCAATATGTACAAAACCAAGGTGATATAGCATTCATGGGCTGGGCTCTTGGAGGGCGAGTAGACTTCTAATAAAAAACAAAGCTTACAAATGAACGAATGGTTCTAATTTTGGAGATTGAATAATGAATTTACATAAATATGTGTGGTCCCTTTCACTGATTGCTTTATGGGGCAGTACTTCAAGCTTTATTAATCTTGGAGTTCCCTGCGATAGCAACGATCCTGCCTGCTGCCAGAATAAACCTGAGATGATGGAAGAGCAACCTACGGTACAAGCTACGACGGCCACAACTGATACGACTTCCTCAAACCAAATGCCTAGTAAAATGAGTTATAAAAAAAAATCACAGGAATGTGCTTACGGTGGGTTTATTCTATTTGCTGATGCTCTATATTGGATAGCTAACCAACCTTCACTATCTTTTGCTACAGTAACTTCTGACGACAGTAACTTTAATACAGGTGGCAATATCCAAAATCCAAGTTTTAAGTGGGAATGGGGTTTTAGGGTAGGTGCTGGTTTCAATATCCCTCACGGTAACTGGGACTCTTTTGTTAGTTACACATGGTTCCAAGATAATGCTGAAGGCAGTATATCAGGCAAAGAAGGGCAAACCGTATTGCCAAGTTTGATCAGCGCAGCAAGTAACATTAGACTTAATCCAATCACTAATATATTTGAGATTGAAAGGCCTCGGGTATCCAAAGCTTCTTCTAAATGGAATCTATTCCTAAACGTAGTGGATTGGGAGTTAGGTAAAACATTCATCCCTTCTAGATACTTCTCTTTTAGACCTTATGCTGGTGCAAAGGCTGTATGGATAGAGCAGGAAAATAATGTAAGGTATGATGGATATAAAACAAGATCAAGAGAAGGATCGTATCACACTACACTTAAGGACAACTACTGGGGTGTGGGTCCTAGAGCCGGATTTAATTCCCAATTTTGGCTCGGCAAAGGATTTAGTATTTACGGCAACACTGGCATTAGCTTAGTTTATGGTGAATTCAACTTATCAACAAAAGAAAAAATAGAAACATCTAAAGACAGCAAAAATTTAGTAAATCTATCTAGCGACTACTACGCAGGTCGTGCTATTACGGATTTACAGCTTGGATTTAGATGGGACTCTAATGTTTGTAAAACAAAAAAAGCCGTTCTTTGTAAATGTCCTTCTAAAGCAAAAAAAACAAACTTCTCTATCGCACTTGGATGGGAACAACACATGTTTTTTAGCCAAGGTCAATTTATCAGAGCTGTTGATCCAACAAACCAAGCTAACTTCATTCTAAACTCTTCAAGCTTGAGTGTTCAGGGTGCTACTGGCTCTTTACGATTTGATTTCTAAATAGAAAAAAGAAGTTCGGCAAATTTTTTTCGAACTTCTTTTTTTATCTTTATCACTCACAGAAGATATAAGCGTTTCTTGTTTTAATTCATACATTTTGTAAAAATCTCCTTTGCTGTAAGAAGATGCAACATGAGTATAAGTTACTCTAAAAATCTCACATAAAACATGTAATGCACCCATAAGGCTCTTTTCATATCTCGGAGGAACAAATATGCTGAAATTCGCTAAGCCCACTATATATATATCGTCCGTGCTAGTAGCTAGCTACCTATCTGCTGATGCAACAAACGCTCAAATCCGCAATCTCGAAAATCGTGTAAGCGCTCTTGAACAAAGAAAAACATCCACAGGCGTTATCAACCCATCCGGAAGACCGGAAGTTAAAAATGGAGCAGATCTTTTCATAACCGCAGATCTTCTCATTTGGCAAGCACATGAAGATGGTCTAGCATATGTAACGAAGGGAAACTCTGATACACTCTATAAATCTAAAACGGAAGAGCTCAATTTCAAATGGGATCCAGGATGTAGAGTAGGTATAGGATGGAATACTCCTCACGATGGATGGGATACACTCCTTACATGGACATACTATCATACCAAAGCATCATCCACAACAACACGTGACGAAGACACTTTGTATCCATTGTTTGAATCTCCTTACTACAACTCGTTTTTAACAACAGATCCATACTCAGCACACGGAAAGTGGAGACTTAACCTTAATTTAATCGACTTTGAATTAGGGAGAGAATTTTTTGTAAGTAAATGGCTTACATTACGACCATTTATAGGCGGAAGATCTGCATGGATATATCAACATATGAATGCCAATTACAACGGATATGAATACCTACCTCCAACCACAACAAAAGGTCTTGGTATTGACCCTATAACGATCAATTACAGATATAGAGACAGAAACGCATTCTGGGGTGTAGGAGTTCGTCCTGGACTCGGTTCTCAATGGGGCCTTGGAAATGGATTTAGTTTTTACGGCAACACTGCGGTTTCCCTTTTATATGGATTCTTCCAAGAAAAACAACATCAATATTGCGATTTCAGCTCTGGCGATACTGTTAATCATATCAAAAACAATCATTCGACAAGAACAAGCTCCGTCATCGTTGAGTCACAAGTGGGGTTAAGATGGGAAACAATGTCAACCAATGACAGAATTCACTTTTCTATTTCCGCTGGTTGGGAAAACTTTGTGTTCTTCGGACAAAATCAATTTAACAGATTTGTTGGAGCTACAGAAGAAACACAAGCCCTGTTCTTTGCAAACCAAGGCGATTTAACCATCCAAGGATATACACTATCTTTGCGGTTAGATTTCTAGAATAATCAAAATTGGAACTCTAAAAGAGATCATCACATTGTGTAGTGATCTCTTTTCACATTGAAAAAAGTAACAGCTACTTGAGAAAAAACTCCCTTTAATAAGACATCGGGGGTCTAAGCAACAACAAAACTTCTTCTAATAATTCAATAAAATTATCTATTTCTTCCATGGTGTTGTATATGCCGAATGACACCCTAGCAAGCGAAGTAACACTAAACTTCTTTAGAGCAGGCTGAGCACAGAGATGACCTGTTCTGATCGCAACACCTTTTAAGCTAAGCATCGTACCAAGGTCTAATGGATGCACTCCCTCTATAATAAAACTTACGATTGCACCTTTTTCTTTTGCATTACCTATGATTTTTAGTCCCTTTACTTCTTTCATCCTAGATGTTGCATATGAGAGTAGTTGATTTTCCCAGGCGGCGATATTATCCAGGCCAATAGATTCTATAAAATCAATAGCATTACCGAGACCTATAGCCTGCTGGATCAAAGGAGTGCCAGCTTCAAATTTCAATGGAGGCTTTTGATATGTCGTTGAGATAAACTCTACTTTATCCACCATATCCCCCCCTCCTTGATAGGGAGGAATCACCTCGAGCAAAGCTTTCTTACCATAAAGAATACCGATACCTGTCGGGCCATAAGCTTTATGTCCTGAAAAAGCTAAAAAATCAACGTCGAGGTCTTGCACATCAATTTTTATATGAGAAATACTTTGTGCTGCATCTACTAAAACTTTCACACCATACTCATGAGCAAGGGCTGTAATTTCTTTAATAGGATGTACAGTCCCCGTCGTATTGGCAATATGAGCAATTGCTATGATCCTAGATTTATCGGAGATCATCTTACTAATTATATCGAGATCAACTTCTCCATCCATATTACATGGTATAACCTTAATAACCGCTCCAGTTTGAGCACATATAAGCTGCCAAGGCACGATGTTAGAATGATGCTCTGTTTCACAGATAAGGATCTCATCACCCTGGTTGAAAAAAGATCTACCGAAAGAGGAGGCTACAAGATTAATTGACTCTGTAGTCCCTTTAGTGAAAATTACTTCTTCAAAATGTGCTGCGTTAATGAACTTTTGAATTTTTTGCCTTGATGTCTCGTATAAAGAGGTGGCTTCAGCCGCAAGCTCGTACACTGCACGATGCACTGTAGCGTACGAGTTGCGATAAAAATTATTCATCTCGTCAATAACACATTTTGGTTTATGTGTAGTTGCTGCTGAGTCGAAGTATATAAGGGGCCTCCCATGCATTCTTTTATTTAGCATGGGGAAATTACTACGCAAATATGCTATGTCTAAGTTGCTCATGTATTTTGCTTAATTAAATATTGCTCGAGGGAATCTTGTGTAATCTTTTTTAAAGAGTCACATGATACTTTATCGAGAATATCTCTGCAAAAACCTTCTACCAGAAGACTTTTAGCCACATCAGCAGTAAGACCTCTGCTTCTGAGATAAAACAGCTGCTCCTCGTCTAATTGTGATACGGTAGCCCCATGAGATGCTTTTACATCATCAGCTAAAATCTCCAGGCCGGGCTTGCTATTGGCAATAGTTCCTTCAGAAAGCAATAAGTTATTATTGAGCTGATAGGCCCTGGTTTGCTGTGCAGGTTGTCTAACAACAATCTTACCAATGAAGCTTGTCTGAGAGCTTCCTGCTAGCACCCCTTTAAAAAACTGATCCGAAACACAAGATGGAGCGTGGTGATCGACTATGACATGGGCATGAGAATGATGATTTGTATCAAGCCAAGATAGGCCTGTAACTTTCACATCTCCCTCTTCTCCATTCATAGCAAAATAATAATCTTGACGTGATGCTTTAGAGCCTGTCGATAGATTGATGCAGTTTACCCTAGATTGCTTTTTTAATGTCGATCTTAGAGAAAATAAATTGTAGGCCTTTTTAGGAACATCATTAAAAATGACATGATCGAATGAACTATCCTCATCGACAGAAACATCTAGATAGCTAGTCTGAAAGAACTTCTGAACGCTTTCAACGTTAACATACGATGTTATCCAAGACACTTTAGATGACGAGCCTACTACGAGTTGAACTCTTGGGAAAACAGCCACGTTATCTTCTGAGATAATGTGAAGGCATTGTATGGGTTTTTCCAACGTTATATTCGCGGGGATATAGACAAAAGCTCCACTATTGCCGAGCGCTAAATTCATAAAAACAAAAGGATCTTTTTCTTGCTCAAGGGCAAGATGGTATCTTTTTTGTAAAAAACCGGCATAGCTACCCTTTTCTGCTTGAGCAAGTGGCACACATGCCACAGATGAGGGAAGTTCATTAACAAAAGACATCTCTTTAACAAACGCTCCATCTATGAATACAAGACATGAACCTTTGCATTCAGGAAGAACATGTCTTTCTATAAATTCTTTTGATGGAACAACTTGTCTTGTCGGCATCTTGTAAGAGTTAGCATATAACTGCCTCAAAGGAAAATACGTAAACGCTTCAAACTTTTTTGTCGGCAGGCCTTTCTCAAATAACTTCCCAAACGCCTTAGAGCGGAATGGTGATGGAGTTTGTTCAGAAAAGATACTTTCTATACAACTATGAAAAGGATCTAATTGTGTTTGTTCTAAGACTGTCATTATAAACTTTCCTTTTATCTAGAACCCACTAGAGATTCATATCCATTTTGTTCCAGTTGCAATGCAAGCTCGGCACCACCACTCATTACAATTTTCCCATCCACCATAATATGTACGAATTGCGGTCTGATGTAGTCTAAGAGTCGTTGATAGTGGGTAATGAGAAGCAAGCCCTTTTCAGGTGTGAAGAGCTTGTTTACACCTTGAGCCACGATCTTCATGGCGTCGATATCGAGGCCTGAGTCTGTTTCATCAAGTATTGAAAAGCAAGGATCTAAAATAGCCATCTGCAGTATCTCATTTCTTTTCTTTTCTCCACCTGAAAAACCTTCATTCAAACTTCTTTCTTTGAATTCGGGCCTCATCTCAACGATAGCCATTTTTTCTTCAAGGATACTTTGAAATTGTTCTTCAGAAACGGGCACCTTGCCTTCAGCCTTTTTCTTGGCATTGTAGCAAGAAAACAAAAACTGAACGTTATTAATTCCCGGAATTTCAAGAGGATATTGAAAACCCATAAATAAGCCTAAATGAGCTCTTTCTTCTGGATCCATTTCGAGTATATTTTGTCCTTTGAACCAGATTTCCCCTGCAGTGACTTCATAGGAAGGATCACCGGCCAGAACCTTAGCTAGTGTGGATTTACCTGCGCCATTGGGACCCATGATCGCATGGATTTCTCCTGCTTTAATTTGAAGATTGAGGCCTTTCAAAATAACCTTACCTTCTGTATTTGCGTGCAAGTTTTTGATTTCAATCATGGTACAATCTTTCCTTTCTTATAAATATTATCCGACGGAATTTTCCAGCTTTAGAGTAAGGAGCTTTTGAGCTTCAACAGCAAACTCAAGAGGAAGCTCTTTTATAACATCCTTACAAAATCCATTTACAATCATGTTGATAGCATCTTCCCTACCTATACCGCGAGATTGCAAATAGAATAGCTGCTGTTCATTCATTTTAGATGTAGAGGCTTCATGCTCAACCTGACTAGAGGTGTTAGCGACTTCTATGTATGGGAACGTATTAGCAGAACAATTGCTTCCCACTAACATAGAATCACACTGCGTATAATTCCTGCTATTTTTAGCCTTAGGAGCGACTTTGACAAGGCCTCTATATGTATTATGGGACTTATCAGCAGAAATACCTTTCGATACAATCGTCGATTTGGTGTTTTTACCTAA
>VGMB01000004.1 GCA_016866585.1 Chlamydiota bacterium | reverse complement strand
CATCATCTTCATCAAGATCAACCGGTCCTATAGCGGCTTTTTTCTTATCTTTATAGGCTTTAAGCTTAGCTGATTTAACAGAAATATCTGTATAGCTTCTGTTTGGGGTGATCTCATAAGACTCTCCCCAGCCGTCTTTGAGTAATTTTTTTACATCTTTGACCATACCCGATGCAGCAAGATATGCCTCTTTTTTTTGGATAACATTTTCCATAGGAGTTCCTTTTGCAACTTCAAGTAACAGAATATCTCTTATTTGAGAAGCTCCCTGCTCAGTACGAAAGGCTCTACCTTCATCTAAGCTCCCCTTAACATTGTATCCTACTACGCTTCCGATTAACCCTATCAAGAAAATTACTATCATAATTTCCAATAAAGTAAGGGTCTGTTTTTTAGTTCTGGTTCTCATTAAAACTCCTTTTATTTTAAGAAGATAAAAACGAACTCACATCAGTCAGAGGAATAAGTATAGATAAAACAACAACCCCAACAACTATACCCAAAAACATAAGTACGGCTGGCTGCAAAAAACTGGTGAGTTGCTGAAGGTTTTTATCTAGCTCTTCTTCGTAAATCTCTGCTAAATGCTTCATCGTTATGTGCATGTTCCCTGTTTCTTCAGCGATAGCGACCATTCGTATCATCAAAGAAGGAACAAATGGGGACGAAATTAATTCACTTAGTTTTTTTCCCTCTATTAATCTTTTTTCTGCATAGGAGATTATATTTTCTAACATGGCATTTTTCATGGTCTTTCTAGAGTATGATAGGGATTGAAGCAGTGGAACTCCTCCTGAAAGCAATAGATACATCGCTCTTGAAAATCGAACTAATGCCGACTGAATAAGTAACTCAGAAATAAAGGGGAGCTTGCAAGCGATCTTTAAAAATGAAAGCTGAACTTTCTTTTGACGCAAAATGATCCAAGTCAAGCCAATCATAGAGCTAAAAAAAACTATTAAAAAATGTATAGATTCATTTAAAAACTTACTGATTCCAATAACACAACTTGTAAGGGGATGAAGCTGTCTTCCTTCAAATAGCTCTTGCATAGACGGAATAATAAAAAAGAACAAGCCACCAATAACAAGTAAGCAAAATACCCCTAAAAATGCTGGATAAGCCAAGGCGGAGAAGAGTTGCTTCTTTAACATTTGTTGTTTGGAGATGAGAATAGCGAGATCGGAAAAAGTTTCAGCTAAATTGCCACTTTGTTCCGCAGCTTTTATCATAGATAAATAAATTTCATCAAAAGACTTATCATATGAAGACAACGCTCTAGATAAGCTTTTTCCCAATTTTAAGTGATCACAAAGATCCACAACAAGACTGTGACACTTATTTCCTCTATATTTTTCTTCTATTGTTACAAGGCTCTCATAAAGTGGCAGACCTGCTTTGAGCAGTTGAGCCAGCTCCCTTGTAAAAGTTAAAAGAAGGCTTGGAGGGAGCACCACTTGTTTTTGCGGGACATCTTGCAAAAGAAGTTCCGTTATAAATAATTGTCTTTTTTTTAGCCGATCTTTTGCTAAATACAACGAGTCTGCGTCGATGACTCCGGAGATTTTTTTCCCTTGCTCGGTCAAGGCTTTATAAGAATACATTGGCATAGATATCTCTAATCCTCGTCACACCCTCTTGTGGCTCTTATAACTTCTTTGACAGTAGTAAGTCCCTGTTTAACTAAAATTGCACCTTCTTGTCGAAGTGTGGTTAGCCCACTTTTTAAAGCTATTTGCTGTAGTTGATATGCATCTGCGGACTGCAATAGTTGCTGTTTTAGAGGTGTATTCATAGTCATAAGCTCATAAATAGCATGACGCCCTTTGAAACCAGAACCGAAACAGGCTTCACAACCAATACCTCTGTATAAAACTTTTTCAGGTAAATCATGAACAGACATCTTCATATCTAAAAGCTCTGCTTCTGTCGGTGTGTATGCAACCTTACAATTATTGCAGATAGTTCTTACAAGTCTTTGAGCAAGTACTCCAACAACTGACGAAGTGAGTAAATAAGGTTCAATCCCCATGTCTATCAACCTTGTAAGCGCAGATGGAGAATCGTTGGTATGTAAAGTGCTAAGAACAAGGTGACCTGTAAGTGACGCCTGGATAGCTATTTCAGCAGTCTCTTTATCGCGAATTTCTCCAATCATAATTACATCCGGATCTTGACGCAAAATGTGCCTTAGGCCAGTGGCAAAAGACAAAGATATTTTATGATTTACTCCGATTTGAGCCATACCCTGGAGTTTGTACTCAACAGGATCCTCTATAGTCATAACGTTTACTTCACTAGAATTTATGTGAGAAAGAGCGCTATATAATGTTGTAGTTTTACCACTTCCAGTTGGACCTGTAACAAGAACTATGCCTTCAGATAAATTAATCAGTTTTTCAAAATTTTCATAAATAGTTTTCCTCATGCCAATTTTAGTTAATCCAACCATGATATTAGATTTATCCAAAATTCTAAGAACCATACGCTCCCCATATACACAAGGGACAGTACTTACACGAAAATCAACATGCCTCCCACCCATTCTTAGTTTGATTCTACCATCCTGAGGTAAGCGTTGCTCAGCAATATCAAGGCAAGACATTACCTTTATTCTTGTTATCAACTGAGACTGGAACTCTCTCGGAGGTGACGTCCTTGCTTGCAGAACACCATCTATTCTATATCTTAGACCCAAGCCAAACTCTAAAGGCTCAAAATGTATATCCGAGGCTCCCTGCAAAATAGCTTCTTTAAAAATCGAGTTTAATATTTTTATAACAGCAGAATCAGATTTATCATCCAAAAGGTCATAACCTTCAGCATCTAAATCTTGAGGTAATGAGCTATTTTCATTTTCTATAGACGCTATAATCTGAGAAATATTACCTTCTTTATTTTGGTAACATTTTTCTATTGCATCTTCAAGAGCCTGAACAGAACATACAACTTCTATGACTTCCTTATTAAGAATGCACCGAATCTCTTCCAAAGCATCCAACTGCATGGGATTAGCCATGGCAATAACGATCTTGCCATTTTTTTCCTCAAGCGGTAGGACTGCATGATTTTTGACAAAAGCATATGGTAATAACATAACCTGTGTTTTGACAAACTCATACTCTAAGAGGTTATCTAAGGCATGCAACCCATATCTTTCACAAAAATCCTGAACTAAAACTAAATCTTCAGATTCCTTCATGACATTTCACTTGAAAAAAGTAATTTAAAACTTCTTTCGAAGATAATCTCTTTTTCTTTGTCCTGAGCTTCAATAGCTTTTTCCAAAAACTCAGGGATATCTCCGGGTCTTTTTCTTAATTCTTCGGTACGAATTCTTTCCATATCTTCTTGGGGATTAGGAATAATATGGGGAGTGATGAAGAAAAACATTTCAGTATTTGTATCGGTAAGATAAGTAGAACCAAAAAGCTTCCCAAGGCCAGGAATTTCACCAAGAAAAGGAATTCTCTCTTCTTTATCATTTACAGCCTTGCGTCTAAGTCCTCCAATAATTACTGTCTGTCCATCAACGACTCTAACTTCATTTTCAATATGTCTGCGATCAACAAGAGGTCTATCATTATCCACTGATCTAGGGGTATCAAAGGTTATATTTGTCTGCAGAGTGACTGATCCAAGCTCTTCGCTCTTTTCAATTTCATCATCGGCAATATGAACTGTAGGTGTCATAACTATATTAATACCATACTGGGCTCTAGTATACGACTTTTCAAAAGCTATCCCTTTATTCGTATCAACGGGAGCAGCTCCATTATTGATTGAGATCTCCTGGACGATATTTATTGTTGCGGGGGTTTGGTTCACCGTAATAACAGAAGGTGCCGCGTGGAACTGTATATTTTCTTGAGTCATGAGGAAATTATAAGCAAAATCTATCGCAGGCACCTTACCCTTTCTACTTCTGTGAAATAAATATTCTAAAACACCGTTTCCTTGAATAGGTTTTAAAGAGGTATACAAAAGTCCGTTGCGATGGGTTCCTATTTTTAATAAGTTTAATCCAAAATTATTTTGATTATTTAAAGTTCTTTCAAATAGCAACACCTCGATTTGAACCATTTTTTTAGGGACATCGAGTTTTTTAAGTAAGGACTTTACTTTTTGAAGAACATCTCTTCTTACTACCATAAGAAGATTTCCAGTCTTTGGATCGGGAATAAAATGGTCTGAGCCTCCTTCAACTTCTACCTTAGCATAACTTCCTGGATGAAGAGGCTGAGGGGTTACTGGCAAAGGCTGACTAGGGGAGTACCCGTCGGGTGTTTTAAATTGATTGCCAAACGAGGAATAATTTACATCATAACTTTCCCTTCCTTCCGTAGAAGAAATTAAAAGAGCATTATAGACCTTTTCCAAAACCTTTGATAGATCGCTGGGGTCAGTATGACGACAAGTATAGACGTGAACTGTCATTTCTGCTGGGTTTTCAAGTTGTTCTTCAGTATCTTGAATCACCTTATGTGCTCTATCAACAACCTCTTGCTGACCAATAAGAATCAATGCATTTCCATGCCCTAATGAAAATGCAACAAGGCCTTCTTGCTCTATTTTAGCAAAAGGAGCTCGTGCTTTTTCCATGCTCTCGCCAAAAAAAGAGGTTAAAATCTTTTCCATCTCCCTGACGGGGAGCTTCGTTATAGGCACAACTTTTGAAACTTTTCCTTTGGCATCTTCCCATACTGTTTGATGAAGCATTAAAAGCTTCTCCATTTCTTCTTTAGAAGTAACTAGCCCAATTTTTGTTCCTATCTGGTATACGAAGGTCTGCTTAGCATCAGCAAATCTTTCAAAAAACTGAAAAGTGCTTTTTACTTGTTCTATGGGTGGTGAGAAAACGTAGAAAATTCTTGTTTGATCTGGGACTAAAAGAAGATCTTCAGGTTTTGAGGCAAACGAATGAACAGCAGAAGGATCCTGCTTCATGACATATAGTTGTCTTGCATAGGAGTTGACTTTTTTAACCCCAATTCCATTATGCGCCAAGATTATTTCTAGAACCTCAGCCCAAGACTCCCTAGGTATAGGTATGGCAGAATGCATGTTTAATTTTAAATTAGCCATTTCTGGAGGGATCACATACAGGTAGTCCATAGCCCCATACTCCATAACGAGCTGAGCTAAGGTCGTCTCTTCTTGATCCCAGAGAGCGTATCCTTCATCATCTTTCTTGGACTCCCCAACAACTGTATCTCTCCAGCTGGTCTCCAAAGAAGTTATATTTTTTTTTACTTCATTTACTTTTACCAAAAGCTGCTGGTAATCATCCTGAGTAGCTTGGGTTTTATTTAAATCTTGCAGCTTTCCATAATAATCTTTTAATTGTGCACGAAGACCGTTTAAATCATTATTTACCTTTACCAATACCTGATCTATTTCTACCAGATCACTCGACTCTTTATTTTTAGCAGAAGCCTTTTTTTCAGCAATAGTCTGGCCAAAAGCTGGTAAAAACATAGAAAAAAAGACTAAGGAAGAAATAAAAAATTTACTGCGCATTTCTGACGTCCGTTTTATGCCTCTTTTGAATCATCGGCAAGAGTGTATTCTTTTTCGTATTAGTAGTATTAGTAGTTTCTGAAAAAACAGGGATCAAAATAGGCTGAACTGTAGTTCTCATTTCATCAAATAGCCGACCCTTAATAAACAACTTGCCCTGTTGTTTTTCTAAACAATCAAATATGAATAGCTCCCCGAGGATTTTATGATTTATGCAATCATCAATATCTTTTGATCTTCTCAATATCTTCCAGCTTTTCCCCGCTTTTAAAATCCAATCGCCTTCTTTTATTATCAACCTTCTTTTACCAAGCATGCAAGTGATTTGAGAAGAAGATCGTAGTCTTGCTGTACAGCCAGCCAGATCGTTCTTAACCCCATTTTTAACTGGAGATTGGAGCTCCGTTTTGAGAATCTGAGGGTAGAAACCATTTTCATCCCAAACCTCTACCTCTATGTACCTGCCTGATAAGCTTTTAATCTTAGCAAGCGGTAAAGATGGATTTGATTTTTCTAAAGAAGTTTCTCTCCACGCCCCATCTACCCATTCAATATACTCTCCGGGATGTAGAAAATAAAAAAAAGACCCAGATTCTGACTTAATTTCAATTTTTTGTTTCTGGGCTAAAATTGAATACTCAATTCCGCCATACTCTCGAAACAACATATCGTTACCCCACCACCTCATACCGCGTACAGATGTAAGGTAGCTAGGCTCATTAGCATCTGATACTAGAGATCTTAACTGAGGTAAATTGACCTGGCCTATTTCCTCGACAAAACCCTCGTTCTGCTTGGATGGCATAAACAGCCCAACTTCTAAGTTTAAATCCCCCCTTCCTGCAGCCAACGGCCTAATCCACAAGGGGGTTCGCCTGTTTGTGAAGCTGTATGAATTTTCCCCATTTTTCCCAATGTTGCATTCTAAAAAGACCTGCTCTCCAGGAGCTACTACAACCGAGTCGGCCCCACCGCGGGTCTTAATAAGAAAACTTCCATCTTTTAAGTTCATATCTGGTCGGGAGCTTTTCGCTAAAAACACAATATCCCTGCTTAAGTCTGGGATAAGGGATGAATTCCTTCTGGGAGTAAGGGATAAAACTCCTGATCCAATACTGTCGTAATTCGTTGTAACCTCAAAGGAATGATAGGATGAGCTCATATCTCCATCCCCAGCATTTTCTGTTTTATCTACAAGCCAACTAATACCAAACGCAAGCACGCTAGCAATAATAGAGCCGATAGCACCTTTATTTGCGATTCGAAGGGCTGAACTTAGATGTATTCTCATAGGACTGGTAACTATCAACACTAATCTCCTAAATCACTAGCTTGAGAGAGCAGTCTAAAAAATTATGAAAAAAAAACAAAGAAAGATCTTTTTCTTCTAATTAAAAAAGATCGGTTGCCAAAAAATATATTTTATATTTAGATAAAAATTAAGAGATATAAACAATTTTGCATTTCACGTTAGTAATAGTTTTATATTAAAATTATGTCACTAATATCAACCTCTAAGAATTAGGGAGTGAAAGGCAGTTCAAGGAAGGAAGTCATGGATCAGAATAAACTTAAAGATGGTGTCTCGGTAAAAGAAATAGAAAGTTTTGCTAAAAAGCACAGCTTTGAAGTCTTTTTTTGCATAGCATTTATACTCGCTTGCATTTTTACTTTCGTATTTTTCACTTCCTGGTCGATATTTTTTACAGCCGTTGGCGGGATAGTTGGAGTATTAATGCCTGCAGGTGTCAGTAAAATTATCAAAACAGCTATTACATTTGTTCTAAAGCAAGAAAAAACAACTCAGTTAGTACTTGCAGTTGTTTCATGGATCCTATGTATCTTCTTACCTCCTCTGATGTTTTTAATTATCGGGCTTTCTGGAGGAAAAAACTTACACAAAGCTACATTAGAAGTCGGATCTCAAGAACCTCATCAATAAATTTTCATACATATCGGGATTGTCGAAGAGTATTTCAGACAATCCTGATATATGCATCTGTCTATTTCTTAATCATTTTACTCAATCTTATAGCGACCCCTACTAGGCACAAAATAGAACCCATAACAAAGTAGAATGTTGCATTAGACTGATTAGCTCCTCTTAGCTTATCCAGAAGGCTTCTGTCATACATAAAAGAGGAATATGCTCCACAAATAAGAAAAATGGCTCCAACTACTATGCAGGCCCATGCAGGAATACGTCTATCCATAACTACTCTCCACGTTTTTCTTTATCTATAGGCCATTTGCATTTTTTTTTTGAAGGACTATTATAGAGAATTTACAGGATTAGTTAACCAGCCCTCTTGCAAAAGAGGGAAGGCAAAATCTAAAAATTCTTGTGGGGTTTTGAGTTGAGAGCTAAGAATTTCTTGCCTCTTTGCCAGCAAAGCCTCATTCCCTTTGAAAAGAAAACTCATAAGTTGTTTTAATTTATTTACTTGTATTCTTACGGGAATATCTTCGGACATTTGCTGTCTAAACACAGCAAAGAAATTCACCAAATCTTTCCAGGCAGGTCTGTATTCCCTACCATGAAAATAGGCTCGTATCTGATGAAATATAAAAGGATTAATAACACTACCTCTACCGATCATGAGCGCATCACAAGAAGTTTGCCTGAGCATATTCAAAGCATCATCGACATTAAGTATATCACCATTACCCACCACGGGAATCTTTACAATAGATTTAGCCTGCGCTATTAGATCCCATTTAGCTGGTGGACCATATCCATCTAATTTTGTGCGAGGGTGAAGAGTAATATAGGAAGCTCCGCTTTCCTCTGCAGCAAGCAAGTTTTCTTTAAATAGCGAGGTGTCTGTATATCCAGAACGCATCTTTATAGTGACAGGTGTTTTAACAGCCTTGACCATAGCTTTTGCATTTTCATATAGAAAACTAGGATCCTTCAAAAGGCTTGAACCAGCCCCTCTTCCTGTAACAGTATTAGAAGGACATCCGCAATTCAAATCAATCCTATGAGCGCCTCTTTTTTCCATCTGGACTGCCATTGCAGCCATCAACTCAGGATCAGAACCCATTAACTGAACGGCTATCGGAATAGGCTTTGTTTCGTTTGCTTCAAATCTTTTAGCTAAACTTTCCACATGTGCATTTGAAGGGACTCTTAAAAAATCTGTTACAGCTTCATCAAAACCACCGATAGATGCCATAGCTATCCTAAAACATCTGTCCCCGACACCTTCCATTGGTGCTAATAAGAGATAAGGACAGCCTTTGCTGTCTTTAGGAAGTAACGCGCTCATTATTTATTCCTTGAATTGCTCTTAAATAGAAGAGAATACACCTGTTCCATTCCATCTAATGTGTGATCGAAAGTAAATTTTTCTAATACCAATTGGCGAGCCCTTGCACCCATTTTCCCTCTTAATTCAGAATCATCAGCAAGGCGTATTACGGCCTCCGCAACTTTTTCAGGAGAAAAAGGAGGAACAACTATGCCTGTATCTTCATGAAGACAAACTTCGGGCAACCCTCCAATATTTGTTGTTACTAAAGGCTTTCCCAGGTAAGCAGCCTGAAGACTAGCTTGTGATATGCCCTCATGAGCAGTGCTTAAAAGAAGGAAAGCATCAAGTGCCGATATAGCCGTATAAGGGTTTTCAAGATGTCCTGTAAACGTTAATACATCCTTGATTCCAAGAGCATCCGCAGTGCCCACATAATCCTTGTAATAACCTCCACCAACAACGACCCATTTTATTTTAGGGTTATGCGACTTAACAATTTTTGCGGCCTTCATTAAATCTTGAACCCCTTTCCATAATCGAACAAAGCAAACTGTCCCAACAAGTATTTCACCACTAGAGACAAACATTTTTCTGAACTTCAATACTTCTTCAGCATCATAGGTTATTGTTGAAGGATCTACACCAGTTGGGATACACCTGACTTGATTTGGAGAGATCTTAGCTTGGCGAATAATGGGTTCTATTATACTTGAAGAGGTTGTAACAACAAAATCAGCAAGTCTATTATAAAGAAGGATACTATTTAACCCCTCTTTGATTTTTGTAGAAAGATGTCTAGTCCTCAAGACCCTGCGATTTAACAACCTAGCAGCTATGCCACCGATCCAAGCGTCCCAAGAGGAATGGGTATTAACAATATGGATATTTTTATCTTTTATTATTCTCAGCAATTGAAAAAGAGTTTTTAAACATGCACTTTTTTTCATGGGTAATTGATATACCAAAAAACCTTTTGCTTTCGCTTTTTCTACCAACCCTCCACCTGAAGCTACAGCAAAGTAGACATTATGCCCTCTTTCTCTCATACCTTCAGCTTCTCTCAAAATACGAATTTCTTGACCGCCCCATCCGCAAGAACTTTCAGTATGTAGGACATTCATAAAAATTTTCCTTTAAAATGGTTGTTAAAATTCGTTTATGACCTGATGTAAACGGCAACTCTAAAAGTTCCTTAAAATGGACCCATTTGCACTCTGGCATTTCCAACATTGAAATAGTTTCCCATAGACTAGGAAAAAGCTCAACTACGTGATGCGTGTATCCGTATTGCTGTCTATCAAGGTCTTTATTATAAATAGCATGGGGAATAAGTTTTTTGATAAAATCCTGGCTTGTATCACTTCTTTCAATAGATAAAAATTCACACAGACCTCCAAGAACTTCACCCAGGGGTTTTCTATGAATTAAGAAATAAACACCACACCGGATAACAAAGACATCTTTAAAAAGATGAACAGCCTCTTTTCTTTTTTTCTTTAAAGGTAAAGCATCTGCAATCCCCAACGTAAAACCAACGCACCCCCCCTTAAGAGGGCATCTAAAACATTGTGGAGATCTGCCGCAGATATTTGCGCCTAGTTCTATCAGTCCTTCCATAATCTGCTCTGGATGAACAAGAGGAAGAAAGGTCGAGGTAAGATTGTAAATCTTTTTTTGCACTTTCATTGATGAAATTTCTTCCTTGATTCCATGATACCTAGCCATAACGCGCAGTACGTTGGCATCCACTGCCGGTTCTTTTTGTTGAAAGGCAAAACTCAAAATAGCTCCTACAGTATAGCTACCAAGACCTGGAGCTTTTAAAAGAGCATCTTTACTATCAGGAATTTGGCCTTGGTGATGGGTAAGAAAATAGATAGCAGCTTTTCTGATATTTCGGACTCTATTGTAATAACCAAGTCCTTCCCACATTTTTATAAGCTCTTCCTCAGATGCTTTAGCCAGCGACTCTATGTCCGGGTATCTTTCCATCCATCTCTCAAAATAGTCCACTACGACAGAGGCTCTAGTTTGCTGCAGCATAATTTCAGAAATCCAAACCCTATAAGGAGAAAGATTTTTTCTCCAAGGGAACTCCCTTTTTTCTTTAAGAAACCATTGTCTTAACTTTTCAGAATCACTAATCGGCATTTTTTTCCTATTTCCTGTGATCCAACAAAAATACAAGATCTTTTGAAAATTCTTAAAGTATTAAAAATTAATAGCTAATTTATATTGGCATAGTTTTTGCATTAGTACTAATTACAGCGAGGTGGAATATGGAAAAAAAAACACATACAATAAATGAGTTGAAAGACCAAATTACAGAGAGCCTCAAAAAAGAAATCTATCTCATGAGAGAAGTACTAGCAAATATGCAGCAGGAGGAGGTTGCTATTACCCTTCTAGATAAAAATTCACTAAATAAAACACTTCAAGATAGATTCCCTTTAATTCAAAAACTCAGCAACTTACGAATAGATAGAGTTGAGACTTGTAAAAATATACAGAACCTCGCTTGCAAAACAACTGATGGGAAATTTTTACCTATTGAGAAAATTTTTCCTATTTTTAATGAAGATGGTTTAGAAGTAGACTTTTTATCTGAACAGGTTAAGTCACTAATCGAAAAGATAAATTATCAAAATTCTAAAAATGATTTGCTTATGAGGAAATATGAAACTCTTTCGTCAAATCATCATTTTTTATCTAACTTTTCACAAAATTTTCAGCCAAATAACCAAAAATCAAAAAGCTCTTTTACAGTTGCGGTATTATCTCCTAAAAAGACATAATCCAAAAAAATAGTAGAGTAACAATTGAGACAAGCTATGCTATCTCACAGTGCTGCCGGCATGATACTCAATACAGAGTATCATTATGTAGATCATCTAGTACCCCTTTGCTCAATACTAGACATCCCGCTAGTAGTAACAGAACAAGAAATGGCAGATCAGATCCGAGAGTTCTACCCTCCACTTAATATATGCTTGATCGAAAATTACACAGACCTCCCTTCATATATCGCTGATCATTTTGACGTCGTTTTTTACTGTTATATTAGAATGGTTTTTGATGAAATCTTTTTTTTTCAGCAAAAAGCGCGTAATAAAAAAATTCACACTATTTGGTGTCCTCACGGCAACTCAGATAAAGGGCAGCATCATCTCTTTTTTGAACTATTAAGAGACGAAGGATATGCTTTGTTATACGGAGAACAGATGCTTGATGTGTTCAAAGAAAAAGAAGTATTGCAAAAGTTAAAAGAATACCGCCTAATAGGCAACTTTAGGAAAGCGTTTTATAAAAAAAATAAAACCTTTTACGATAATTTGGTAAAATCAAAAATAGTAAAATATTTGCCTGAAAACAAAAAAACAATCCTTTATGCGCCCACATGGAAAGACAAAGAAAGCTCAACTTCTTTTTATGATGCGGCATTATTAATTGTTGAAAAACTTCCAGATGAATACAACCTAATCATAAAACCACATCCGAATATTTTATTAAGAGATCCTGCATTTATGGAAAAATTTTCCCTACTTTGTGAAAATAGGCAAAATACACTCCTGATTAATGATTTTCCAACTATATACCCTCTTTTAGACTACATAGACATCTATATTGGCGATCACTCTTCGGTAGGATATGACTGTCTTTCTTTTAATAAACCTATGTTCTTTCTCAACCAAAATGAAAGAGATCCATATTTAGATAGAGGAGCTTATTTACACAGGTGTGGCACAGAAATAAAAAAACACCAATATGCTGATATCTACTCGATAATTGAAGCTTTTCTTCCCTCTGATTTTTCTCATTTTCATGAGATACGCAATAAGATGGCTCAATACTGCTTTGGACCGGAAAAAGAAATCGAAGAAATCAAAAAAAGCATAGAAAGCCTACTTTCAACACTGCCGGACAAAGAATTGAACTTTTTTTAACTCAAATGTAAAACAGATTTACATGAACACTTTTGATGATTGCATTTCGATACTTACAGGACCAGAAATATACCTTGACCATCTTGGAGTCCTTAGCGAATTATTAAACATTCCACTAATTGTAACCGAAGAATCAACACTTGGGATTGCAAAAGAATTCTATCCCAACCTTAATGTCATTCACAAAGATATCTCAGAACTTACATTAGACTATTTAGCGTCTAACTACAATTCGATATTTCACACGAGCAAATACTGGATGTCAGAAATAGACCCACTGCTTCGACTGATTCATAAAAAATCAATGAGATTTGTATTTTGTCCTCATGGAAACTCTGACAAAGAAGCCTCTTTAAAAAATCATGTAAAGCAAGATATATCCTTGTATTACGGAGAACACATGCTTCGTCAACTAAACGATTCTATATCTATGGGAATAGTAGGATTTACATGCAAAACCGGTAACTACAGATACGAGTACTTTAAGAAAAATGAAATTTTTTACAAAAAGCTTCTTCTAAAGAGATTTTTTACGCCGATAAATGAAGAAAAGAAGACCATTTTCTATGCCCCTAGTTGGGACATGAAAACCAGTCCATCTTCCTTTTTTCAACATTTTGAAAAGATTGCGAATTCACTTAAAAAAAGCTTTAATCTAATCGTCAAAATACATCCTCTTCTTGAGGAACATTATCCAGCTGAAACATACTTTAGATTATCTAAATTTGAAAATGATCCAAGCGTATTTTTACTACATAAATTCCCTGCAATATATCCGATACTTTCAATCACTGATATATACCTCGGAGACTTTTCTTCTATTGGTTATGATTTTTTAATCATGGACAAACCGATGTTTTTTTTAATTCCAGATCATAATTTAACAGGAGATCTTCACACCTGTGGCATGATTATTCCTAATGAAAAGATTGCTTGTTTAGATAAGTTTATTAGGAGCAACCTAGAACTTTGCAAAAATAAATATGCTCAAGCTAGAAGGGATTTATACACTTTTTCTTTTGGTTGGGATTGTAATCTTATAGGATTGAAAAATGAATTAAAAATGACTCTAAAAACACCACAGAAAAATCAAAGCCCAACTTGAGTCGGGCTTTGAAGCTTGTAATTCCTTTGAGAACTATTCAGCCGACTCGTCAGATGTTGTTTCTACAACAACAACTTCTTTTGTCTCGTGTTCTTTTTCGTCTTGAGCAAAAGCTGCCATAGAATTAAACGCTACGAGTGCTACTAATAGAGAAAATACTTTTTTCATACATCACTCCTGAATTTTTCAACTTTTTGAGGAACAAAAGAATGTATAATCGATGATATTTTATTTAGTCAATTATTTTATATAGACTAGCGCCTTACATGAGGATGCTCTAAAATACAATCAAGCTAGCGGTGGTATAATTTGTTATATCTAGATGTAAAAAATAGAAATAGCTCTCAATGATTTGCTTTGTAAATCTTTCAAAAATTTAAACACCAAATTTACATGCAGAATCAGTTACTCTTTTTCTGCATAAAAACTATCATTTACAACTTATGTGTGGTCAGGAAGATCTAATGAAGAACACCATGTTTTACTGGTTAGTAATTAGCTTGCGAATCTTAAGACATTTTATTTTTTATAGTAATTTGACTTGCTCTTCCGCAAGTGGTGGCAAAACAAGTACCATAGACAAATCATTCATACTCCCTGCTGTTGCTTCAGCTTTTATATCATAAGCTGGAGATCCTTCTTTTAAATTCTCCACTTTTTTAATAATTGCAACTGATAAACCCGCAGGAAAAACACCATCAAAACCAGTAGTAACTAGTAAGTCTCCCTCTTTTAAGATGACTAAAGATTCTTTAGAAGATAAATCGCCTATAACACTCCCAGATCTTAGATCTCTCGGCAACCCCTCTTCATCTGCTCTATCATAGTTGAACCCTAGCCCCTTTAGTAGGGCATTTCTGCTTCGCCATAAAGGAGCACTTACACCTTGAAGCTCTCCTTTAGCTAAATACCTATCTTGCGACTCAGTACCAACTTTATTTTTAATCCTGCTAAAAAATGATAAAAAGGCATTTTGCTCATCTTGTGATCCGAAAATATCTTTTCTAGACTCAAGGGTACATAAAATTGAATCTAACTGATACCATAGCTGGGTATTCTGCTGTCTTCCTCTAGATATTCGAACGGAGGGAGTGAGATTTGAATCAGTAATCAACCTAACGCGAGATTGTGAGTTTCTTACATCTTCAATAACACCTACGACTGAACCATCAACAATTACAGGGCTATTTTTAGCTACTATCGTTCTACCTAGTGCCTTGTTATTTTTTGCTCCCACATTAATCCAAACAAAACTGCTCCAAGAAGCAGGCTCTCGATAGATAACCTTCGCTGGCAGAGAGTGTGTCTGTAGTTCTAGTATTTTAGCAACTTCTGCTGTTCTTCTTTTAAAGAAATCCCTGTTTTCATCCTCTGAAGATGAAATCTCCCTAAATTCCTTAAATCTTAGCATCTGATCTTCTATGCGATCTTCACTCAAAAGCCACTGCCTTAGATTGTCTAGCTGATCTTTAAGGATTTTATTTTCCTGCTCTAATCGCTGTAACCTCTGGTCATTTTTTTTAAACTTCCCGTCTTTTATAGTCGGAACACTGAGAAGAGAAAAAAAACTGTTTTTTAAAAAGCTAACCCCTCTCCAAGAGGGTGATACAGAATAAACAGCTAAAGACCTCATTCCCAACGTAAAACTTGATGGCATACTTAAAAAAAATAAAGAACAACTAATGATAACAACGTAAGGAGTATAGTTTATCCTTCTCATATTCTATTAAGTACCTTTGCTATAGAGTCCACAACATAATCGATAGTATTCTTTGTTAATCCAGCTACATTTATCCTACCATCATGAGTCATATAGATAGCATATTCTTTCATAAGAAGTTCTACAACAGACTTTTCAAGACCACAAAAACAAAACATCCCGTTGGTTTGTTCTAAATAGCTAAAATCTTTATTTTTTACTCTCAGAGAAAGCTTTTCTACAAAAAGACTTTTCATCTCTAAGATCCTATTTCTCATTAAAGACAACTCTTCTTCCCAAATAGCTCTTAACGATGGATTACGAAGAATCTCTTTGACAATTTTCATTCCATGAATAGGAGGATTGGAGTAGTTTCTTCTAATGATTGTTTTAATCTGACTTGTAATCTTCTGAGCTGTCTCTATTTCATTTGAATAAATATACAGAGCTCCTATTCTCTCCCCATAAAGAGAGAAATTCTTAGAAAATGAAACGGCAATAAGCATCTCAATTCCCATGCTTGCAAACAGCCTGATTGCATAAGTATCATCCCCTAATGTCTTGCCTAATCCCAGGTAAGCGGAATCAAAAAATGGGATAAGATTTCTTTCTTTGCATATTGTAGCCAGCTCTTGCCACTGGTGCTTTGACGGATCCGCGCCACTAGGATTATGACAGCATGTATGGAAAAGAACTGTGGATTTAGGAGCAAGACCTTTTAAATAGGTTCTCATTTGTACAAAGTCCAAGGAATTCGTATTTAAGTCATAATATGGATAATTCTTAACAAGAAGTCCTACTTCAGAAAAAATACCCTTATGATTTGGCCAGGAGGGGTCTGAGATATGTATTTCTTCACAAACCACTTTCTTTAAAAACTCCCCTCCGATACGCAGAGCGCCCGTACCTCCTACAGTCTGGAATGAGCTTATAAACATGTGATTTTGCTCAAAAAAAGAGCTCCCGAAGACTAAACTGCCAACAAGAGATAGATACTCCTTATCTCCTTCAATAAGAGAATACTCCTTATTTAGTTCTTCTTTTAAAAGGATCGTCTCAGTAAGTTTTATAGACTCTAATACAGGAGTCTGTAAGACTTCATCTTTGTAAACACCGACTGTTAGATTGATTTTAAAATCTCTTGCATCTTTATTGTAAGCCGCTCCCAACCCAAATATTGGATCCATAGGCGCAACAGGAATTCCTTTAAACAAGGTCATTTGATCTCCTATCTGAACTTTTTTTCATTCTAGATAGAATGACCTTTCAACTCAATAGCAGCATTAAACAATGCTTCTTGCATTCTAAATCATTTGTTTTTATACTGTCGTAAATAATTCAGGCTCTTGTTTATCGTTTGATTTCTCTTATGGATGAAACATATGAATTAAGGGGCGTTAGCTCAGTTGGTAGAGCGCGTCAATGGCATTGACGAGGTCAGCGGTTCGATCCCGCTACGCTCCATCCCCTTATTCCTAAATTACTTTGTCTCCGTTGAAACATAAAACTTCTGCATCTCCGAAAATACCACAGAAAAATCGTCATATACTCGTTTTGACAAAGGAATACTTTTTAAAAAAACGGAACCGTATGACTTAGCTTTTATTCTTTTATCAAGACAAATTACACAGCCCCTATCACTATTTTTACGAATTAATCGCCCAAATCCTTGTTTGAATTTAATCGAAGCATAAGGGAGAGAATACATCGAAAATGGATCCTTATTTTGTTTGGCAAATAGCTCGCTAAAAGCTTGATACATAGGGTCTGATGGAACCTTAAAAGGTAATTTTACAATAATTACACATCGCAATGCCTCACCAGGGACATCCACCCCTTCCCAAAATGAGTCTGTGGCAAAAAGAACATTTCCCTCTTTTGCTTTAAAAGTATCAATTAAAACCTGTCTTGAAGCGTCGCCTTGCTTCATTATATTGAAATCTTTAAGTCGATTTTCAACTAGCCGATGTACTTGACGAAGCATTTCATAAGAAGTAAATAAAACAAAACAGCTCCCCCTGCTTATTTTTACGATAGAACAAATTGCTGAGGCCACTTCTTTTGTATAAGTAGAATCACTTGGAAGACATATATCTTTTGGGACTGCCAAAAGGACTCTATTCTCATAATCAAAAGGTGAAGGATAAATTTTTTCTGAAATAGAGGATGATAAACTTTTACCACCAAGTCCCAATCTATCCTTTACATAATCAAACCTATTAGAGGAAGTAAGCGTCGCGCTGCAAAGAACGCTAGAGACCCTAGGATCAAATAGATACATCTTTAGATACTCAGCAACATTAAGATGTGCATCAACAAGCATCATGTTGGATAAAAAACCTGTGAGCTCTATCCATCTGACACGAGACAGATCTTCTTCATCTGTAACAAAACTTTTTAAATCATTCGCTTTTTGGGTTAAGTTACTCGCTACAAATTCTAACTCCTGAAGATGAGGTGATAATTTCTCCAGAATATGTTTTTCCAGATCCGGTAACTGACTTCTTAAAGAGCCTATCCTTAAGGCAATTTTTAAAATGCCATCAGCCACTTCTAAACATTTTGGCTTAACCTCTTGTTGCCAATATTCACTAAGTAAGTTTTCCGCTTTTAATCGCCACTTAAGCTCTCTTTGATCTGTAGAAGAATCATCTTTCATGTATGTTTGACAAAAGAACTCAAATTTTTTAAACATTTCTTCTATCATCAAGACAAGCGTTCTTTTTTCTCCAGGTATGTCCGTTTGAAGAGCTATTTCAAGACTAAGATTGTTAGCGTTTAGACTTATAAGATCTTTCAAAAACAAACTACATCTGCTCTTTTCAGGATGATGATCTGAAAAAATTCTTCCAAGCCACCGAATAAGATCCAACTTGTCATTTTTTCTAGCAAAACTTTCTAAGGCAATCTCATCAATATGATGGGCTTCATCTATTATCAATCTGTGAAACTTAGGGAGTACTGATTTTTCTTCTTTACTCTTTGACTGAATCCTAGATGCCAGATCTGCCATAAGTAAATGATGGTTAACAATAAGTATTTGAGCTTCAGACATTTTTTTTCGAGCTTTAAAAAAATAACATTCTTTATAGCTCGGACACTGAACATTTGTGCAAGTACTTCTATCGGCACTTATTTGATCCCATAATGATTGAGGAACAGAAAAGGGAATATCAGAATAAGACCCCTCAGTTGCTACTTGAGTAAAATCATGCAATTGATCAATTTTATCTCTTTCATCAGGCAAAAGAGAAATAGTATCTTTAGTAATATCACCTAATTTTTTTAAACATAGATAGTTATTCATTCCTTTAACAAGTACTACGCGCAAATCTATATTTAAAGTTTTAAGTAAAAAGGGGATGTCTTTTTCGGTAAGTTGTTCCTGTAAGGGAATGGTATGTGTGGATATTACGGTTTGTTCGCCATGAGTCACAGCCCAGTAGATCGCTGGAATCAAGTATGCCCAGCTTTTGCCTACGCCAGTGCCTGCTTCTATTAAAGCAATTTTTTCATAAGAATAAGCTTCGAGAACCTGCAAGGACATTTGTCTTTGCTCTTCTCGAAGCTCGTAGTCTTTTAATGTATTACTTAAGATTCCTTCATTAGAAAAGATTGAATCTATAAATTCTTCACCAGTGATTTTCACGGAGGACCTTTATGAACAAGATCCTAAGAAGGTATCAATCGGTTTCTAATAAATCAAGGAAAGCTTGCAGCTGCTTAGACCTTGTAGGATGTCTCATCTTTCTTAAAGCCTTTGCTTCGATCTGACGAACACGCTCTCTTGTAACCTTAAATCTTACACCAACCTCTTCTAATGTCTTAGGCTTACCATCTAATAGGCCGAATCTTTCAATAAGGACTGTTCTTTCTCTATCTGTAAGCGTTGAAAGAACATCATTCATTTTGTCCTTAAGAATGGCATAGCCGGTTGCTTCAGCTGGGGATTCTATAGTGGTATCTTCTAAGAAATCACCGAACTGACTTTCTCCGCCGTCGCCAACTTCAGCTTGTAGAGATATAGGATGCTGTGCAATTTTATAGATCTCTCGCACTCTTTCAGGCGTTAAATTCAATTCATTTGCAAGTTCTTCAGGTGTCGGCTCTCTTCCAGTTTCCATCATGAGCTTCTTGGCACCTCTAAGAACCTTATTGATAGTTTCTATCATATGAACAGGGATACGTATTGTTCTAGCCTGATCAGCTATTGCTCTTGTCACAGCCTGACGAATCCACCAAGTCGCGTAAGTAGAAAACTTATAACCGCGTCGGTATTCAAACTTCTCAACAGCCTTCATTAAGCCCATGTTCCCTTCTTGAATCAAATCAAGGAAAGAAAGACCTCTGTTAGTATACTTTTTAGCAATCGAAATAACCAGTCTTAGGTTTGACTCGACCATCTCTCTTTTTGCTTCTTGGCTCTTATCCATCCAACGCTGCAACATACGAACGTCTTTTTTAAACTCATCTAAGGAACGTCCTGCAGCTAGCTCTCTTTTAGCAAGTTTTCTTTGAACAGCGAGGAGCTTTGCCGC
>VGMB01000003.1 GCA_016866585.1 Chlamydiota bacterium | reverse complement strand
TTTGAAATACAAAATCTTGAGCTTTTAAATGAGCATTACAATTTTTCCAAAACGAAATATTCTTATTTATGTTAATTAAAGATTCTTTATCTTCATTTTTATTATAAGAAAAACTTCCTGATGATTCAGGGATTGTACAGGCAATACTACCTTTTTCTGATACCAAACAAAAATCACTTAGAAAAAATTGGCTAGAGAATTGCTCAATATTTTTTTCTTTTGCATTAAAAACGAGACTTGATTCAAGTTTTAATCCACCTTGTAGGTAGTCTGCAGTAAGATTATCTTTTAGCCGAAGATAAGGCAAATACTGCTGTACTATGGCTAAATTTCCCGCATTTACATGTAAATCTGCAGACAAGATATGATCTTCGCTTTTTAGTAAAAGATTACATAAGGAAATAATTTGATCTTCTTTCTTTTCTTCTAAAATAAAACGACCAATGAAATTTTGTGATTGATCAGTTTTATAGGAAAAAAAGAGATCATCATCCTTTGAATTCTTGACGTTAATTGATCCCGAGTCAACATTCCACTTAAGATTTAAATATTTCCCGGGAAATATAAAATATAGAAGACTTATTTTTGAGTTTTCAGAGTTACTATTTTTTAGAACCACCTTTGGTCTTTTGAAATCTACGTAAGAAGTTACAGAAAATGGAAAAAAGTGAATTGAAGTATACACGCTAACTTGCTCTGCAAATATGCTTACTTCGTGGTTTTCAAAACAAACTTCTTTTAAGTAAAGATGCCCATGATCTTTTGTTATAGAAGTTACATCTAAGGGGCAATCCTTGTTTTGAATGAATTTAACACCAACATAGTAGTTTATTATCTCGCAGGCAATCCTATCCCTAAAAAAAAGCAGGGCCGATAAAAGTAATAGAAAAAATAGAATAAACGGCCGCTTACTTCTTTTTTTTCGATGAGGATCTGTATAATAACTCATGCGTAATCTTTTATTTTTTTAAGGATATTTGCGTAAATCTCGTATAAAAAAATAAAATAGATTATCCAATCAACACAAGATAATTTTTTCGATCCATAAGATCTGTTAGATCGGAAGGATTGCTAAGTTGTATTTTGCAAATCCATCCAGCACTTTCAGGTGAACTATTAATCTTAGAGCAATCGTCAATTAGAGTAGTATTTAGCTCTATTATCTTTCCTGATACAGGACTATAAACGTCAGCAGCAGCCTTTGTAGACTCTAGAATAGCCAGCTCTTGTCCCTTTTCAATATTAGATCCAATTTTAGGAAGTTCAACGTACACAATCTCCCCTAATTCACTCTGAGCATAACTTGTTATTCCAATAGTTGCTATATCATCATTACATATAATCCATTCATGAGATGGCGTGAAATACATAAATAATCTCCATTAATTTTTAACAAGACTTACGCTTGCCCATAAACTTGGGTTTTGCATCACATCAAAAAATGCAGATGAGACGCTAAAATGTTGAGCTGGTCCTTTATATCTATTAATTTTGTAAGTAAAACCTATGCGAGGAAACGATGTTGGATCGAAACCCATTAGGCATTGAGTTGAAATAAAAAACTGTAAGGTGTAATCATTTTTTCCATATTTAACATCCATTTTTAGCAAATCTGCTTCGCAAAGAGGATGGGAGTCTTCGGATCTAAATTTGGAAACTTCTTGAGCTTGGATCTCCTGAACTGGATGGGCAAGAAATACAAAATGATGGCAAAATTTTGTGGCAAATCCTGCTTTTTTCATATCTCTTGTATCTATAAAAATTTCAATCGAATCACCTAATTCGAAATCTGGAAAAGTACTTTGTTCATATTCTTTGTGAATAAAAAACTCGCCAAAAATCCCCTCTTCATTCCAAAAAAGAGAGCAATCTGCAAATTTTTCTTCTTCTAAATACATATGGGTATCTGGAAGATTAAAACTAGGACCTAGTAACCTTTTCTTAGGAAGATCTTCAGCAAAAGGAATCTGTAATTCAACAGAAAAAAAATCTAGAGGAAGTAAAGGTTCTAAATTTTCAAATGGTATTGTAGAACTCATATTTCCTCTGAAAATTTTGGAATACTAACAATAGAATGATTATCACCTATTTTTTGCAGAATTTTATTAAATAATTCTGTCTGCGCTTCTAGTAACAATAAATGTTCTATTTCTTTTTGATCTTTATCTAAAAGAGATACAACCTCTTCTTTTGCACAAACTTTAAAGAAAAATAAATTACCGTCTTTTCCTTTAATTAAACTAGAAAACTGATCATTCTCATAAGAAAAAATATCATCATCCAAAACCTCTCCGACACTCCTCTTCGAAAGGGTTTTTATCGACTTTTTAAAAAGCCACTGTTTTAGATATTCTCTTTGATATTTCTTGGAGTTTTCTGTTACAACCCAGTTGGAGTCTTCAGGATTTATAGCTAGTGATTTTCGTGCCTCTTCTATGTACTGAAGCGGTCTGTAAGTCGTATAAAAATTAAGATTTTTCAACTGACTAGCTTCTGGACTTTTCCCATAATACAAACTATATTGATTCTCAATGGATTTCAGAAGATCAGAATAAACAAATTTTCCAAGAGCAAACTCAACTTCATCTACGTGTTTAAATGTGCCATCTGAATTAATGTAGAGCGAAGGGTCTTTTTTTCTAGCACTTGGATAAGCATCTTCGAGTTTTTTCGTAAGTAATTTCTGCATGATTCCTAAGGAATCGGCTTCTTGAAATGTCAAAAGTCGTTTAGAATCATCTCTACTTAAAACAGAAATTGAATAGAAATACTGGTCATCTTCTGAATAGCAATTCAATTTCTGTTGGGCTAAAATTGCATTTACATCTGATACTCTTTCAGATCCTAATGGTGCTTTGTCTAAATAAGACATCAGAGTTGATAGATTTTCTATAGCAAACGGACTGATGGATCCCTTTGCACTTAACCTAACCTCTCTTGTTTTTTTATTAGCTGCTTGAATAGCCTGTTTGAGAATTTCAGGTTTTTGCTCAAATATTTTATTTTGAGCAAATCGATCGATTTCTGTTCTTTGTATTGAAGATAACGATTCAAGAGAATTAAATTGATTTTCCCTTCCTTCAACTTTTGGAACATAAGAAAACTTTGATGAAAGCAGTAAATAATTTTCTTCTGTCAGCTGCCAATCCCAAATCTCTTTAATCCCTATTTCAGATAAAAGATCTTCTTTCTTTACCTCACAAAAGCTCAAAACATATTTCTTTTGAACAAGCTCTGGCGCCTTTTTTTCTATCTCTGCAATAGGCAGCGGATTTTTAGGAGCAAGAAAGATCTCTGTTTTACTTTTTACAGAAGAGACTAAATCAATATAAAGCTGAAGTTTTAGCATGCTTTTGAAATCAGCAAATTGAAAAACTTGAGGCAGCTCATACATCTCAAACTTACATACATGCTTCGCTAAATTTTTCTGATCAGACAAAAAAGCAGGATCTTGATTTACAATCTTATCGGCATTGGTTATTAATTTTCTAAATTGAAGTACATCTTGCCATATTTCTACTACAAGAGATTCTTCCATATCCAAATTACGTATATAATAATAATAAGCATTATTAAGTTCGGACGTGTTTTTAACATCGATAGAAGAAGACTTTAAAGCTATCATTAAATTATTAATTAAATCTTCTCTTGCTTCATTCTTAGATACTGTAAAACCATGTATTTTGGCATAAGCTGATCCATTTAAAATATACTGCGCAACAATTTCAATAAATTTACTACCGAACCAGTCTGAACATGAGCGAAATCCAAACAATGTTAAATCTATTTCATTCAATTTCGGATCTTTTTTATAGGCAGAGGTAAGATTTTGTTGATGTTGTATAACATGTCTTAAAAACTCATTTTTGATATTTTTCTTTGCATTAAAAATATCGTTTAAAAGACAAAATACATCTGCAGGATTATTTACATCCTTTGTTTTCACTCTACCTAGAAGTTTACCTAATTGCGGTTGAATATGAGTTAATGAGCTTTCCATGGAAATAGTGGGATTACTAGGATGTACATATGGAACAAATTTCACAGCTTTTTCCCAATTTTCCATTATGTCAGATCTACATTCTTCAGAATAAACATCAAAAAGCCTCTTTCCGAATCCATTTTCAATAAAATCTTTTTCTATCACACCATCATTAAGTAAATTAATAGAAGATGAACCTGATTTTGAATTGGCATCAAAAGAGCTTGAGGATAAAAAACGGATCATCTTCATTACTTTATTTTTTTTCATAGAGGATCCATCTATTACCTTAGCGATCTCAGAATCTTTTGGTACAGAAGGCTGTGATATTAAAGAAGATATCGCACCAAAAAAAACAAAAGATATCGTCATCACAAAGGAAGTGCTAATAAATATAAGCTTTTGATATTTCCGAAACAAATACATCTTTATTCTCCTAGCTTCTATACAAAAAAATCGAATCTTACAAGGAAAAGGACTTAATTCCCAACGAGAAATTACTCAAATTTACAGATATGAGAAAAAAAGACAATGCCCCTTTAAATCGGAGGAGCATTTTTTTCTATGGCTTTGATATACCTGTTTCTCAAGATAATTTTTGCCACGCCACCAAATATGACAAGACCTACACCGATACAAGAAATCATATTGGGAGGAACTTGAAATATAGTCCAATCGTAAATGCCAGCTAAAACAACAGAAAGATATAAAAATGAAGCAAGCCTTGACGGAGTACTAAACTTGTATGCTTTAGCTCTAGCAAACTGATTTAAAATCGTAGCTATACCAAGTCCTAAAATCAGAAAACCACCATAGCCCCAAGAACTGAAGCCTGGATTAAAACTTCCATCCGCTATAAGAAAAGGGATCAAACTAATAAGAGAACAAATAAAGACGGTTGTAAGAACACTCATTTCGGGATTCTCCCCTTTCGCGTTTATTCCGAATATTACTTGAGAAAACGCTTGAAACACACCTGCTGCAAGACCCACAAGGCTTAGTTTTGCAAAAACACTTACATCAGGTTGTAAAATTAATAAGACTCCAGAAAAAGATATTATAATACTAATCCAAGTAGATCTACCGATCTTGCTGCCAATAATTAACTTTTCAATAAATGGAATAAATAATGGACCCGTATTTAGTAGCGCTACTCCATTCATTAAAGATGCGTGTTGAATATAATAATAAAAACAATACTGAGCCCCTATAACACAAATAGATCTTATCAAATTGGGAACAATTACCAAATTCTTATAATTAATTTTCAAATGACCAATAAAAAAAAAGAAGAGTAAACAGCAGATAGAAGCCGAAAAAAAACGAAAAAATACTAGAGAAGGAAGGTCTGCAATTTGCTCGAAAAGTTTTCCAAATAAACCTAAAATCGATAAACCTGTTGCAGAAATAAGCATGCAACTAACCCCTTTACCGAACTGTTCTTTTGTCATAAAATGGCAATCCTATTAAATTTCTTTAGAATTACCATTTTACGAAGAAGAAAGCTAAATATTTTTAATAAGATTTAGCAAAAAGAACACGTTGCGTACTTTTCTTTTCAGAAATCACGCATAGCCCCTCTTCTGAGGTATTGTTTAAAGGCACACATCTAATCGTAACATTAAGATCCTTTTTGACAATTTCTTCCACTTCTGGATCTCCACACCAATGGCTATAAGCAAACCCTCCATGAACCTCTGGCTGCTGAGGATTCTTAGGAGTAAAAAACGCATAAAATTCTTCTTTAGAATCAATTTTTTTAATATGAGAATCTCTAAATGTTTCAGCTTTTTTTAACATCCCATCTTGAATATCATCCAAAATCTTAGGCAATTGTTGAACTACCTGTTCCCTAGAAACGACAGTGAGTTCTTTATGAGGTCTATCTCTCCTTGCAATACCCAAAGAGCTATTAGCTATGTCTCTTGGCCCTATCTCCAGCCTAAGAGGTATCCCCTTCTTAATCCAAGACCACGTTTTTTCTCCACCTCGCATATCTCTTGTATCTACAGTAGCCACAATATTTTGCCCATGGTATAGGACCTTATTAAGTTCTTGTGCTAGTTCTTTACAATAGGATAGAACCTCACCTTTAGTTTCTTCTTTATGAATAACAGGAAGTATAACTATATGAGATGAAGCAATGCGTGGTGGCATTATAAGACCATCATCATCACTATGCGTCATAATGAGAGCTCCAATCATTCTTGTGGTAACGCCCCATGAAGTTGTCCAAGCAAATTCCACGTTACCTTCAGCATCTCTATACTTTATTTCCGAAGCTTTTGCAAAGTTTTGACCGAGGAAGTGAGATGTACCACATTGCAACGCTTTTCTATCTTGCATCATCGCTTCTATAGTAAATGTTGAAACAGCGCCCGGAAAACGTTCCGAAGGAGTCTTCTCACCTTTGATTACGGGAATAGCAAGGTAATTTCTTGCAAAATCTTCGTAGACATCTAGCATCTTCATCGTTTCTTCTTGAGCTTCTTTACTAGTAGCATGAGCCGTATGTCCTTCTTGCCATAAAAATTCAGTCGTCCGTAAAAACATTCTTGTTCTCATTTCCCAGCGAACAACATTCGCCCACTGATTAATTAGAAGGGGAAGATCTCTATAAGAATCGATCCATTTAGAAAACATGGATCCTATTATTGTTTCTGAAGTGGGTCTCACAATCAAAGGTTCTTCCAACTCACCAGCAGGAACGAGCTTACCTTCAGCATTTTTTTCTAGACGGTGGTGCGTAACAACAGCACATTCTTTTGCAAACCCCTCAACGTGCTGAGCTTCTTTTTCTAAAAAACTCAAAGGAATGAAAAGAGGAAAGTAGGCATTTTGATGTCCAGTTTCTTTAAACATGCGATCTAATATTTTCTGCATGTTTTCCCATAAAGTATATCCCCAAGGTTTTATAACCATGCAACCTCGAACAGGAGAATGCTCAGCTAAGTCTGCAGCTTTTACCACTTGTTGATACCACTCTGGGTAATTTTCGTTCCTAGTAGGTTCTATCGCTGTTTTTTGTTTTTGACTCATCTATATTTCTCCAGTTAAATGTTTTATTAATAAATTTTGCATTATTTCCCTTGCCTGGAGTAATTCCTCTCTGGCTTGCCTGTTTCCCATAAGGGGGAATGTATTAATCATCATAGCATCCAAAACGTGAGTGTGAGGAAGTAATACATCAGAAAGATACTCAGGGCATGGCATCATTAAACTAATGCTACCTTGATGTAAAAAACCTTTATTTGTTTTTCGTTGCGCAGCACCTGCAATCTTTTTTCCTCCAAGAACAACATCATATTTTGTTGGTTGAGCCATACAAAAGCGTTTGCAAGAAGCGTCAATCGGAGTAAAATCTTCAGGTATGATTTCAAGATCCATAGTAGTTTTTAAAAATTCTTTAGAAGCTGACAGAACTCCATTATTTATAAATTTGTAGTTTGCCAAGGTGTTATCAGAGAAATGGGAACTTGACGAGGGAACTAATACTGAAAAAGCCAAATCCCAAATATGAAAAATAATTCCACCGCCAGTTGGTCTTTTCGCAAGTTTTAGATTCCTTTTTAAAACTCCTTCTTCGGAAAGAAAATCAAACGGACTGACGAAATGTCCGTAGGTTGCGCAATCGCCCTGCCAACCATAAATATGCAATATCATATTCGAATCTGGGGAGAGTTCATCTAATAACTCTTTATCGATTCTCATATTTTCTTGGGGCTTTGAAATACCTGTATCAACGACCGTCCAACGATCCGAATTTTTCATTATACAATCCTTTCGAATCTTAAAATTTCTTCACCATCAACAAAAACTTTCTCAAAAAACATCGATATAGGCCTAATCCAAATAGCATTTGGCCCATATTTGGAATCTTCATAGAGTGCTTTATACACAACATGAAGCTCATAAGATTCTGTGTGTCTTCCTATAGAAACAATCTCATACAAATTTCCTTTATAGTGTTTAAAAATAGAGCCTTCTTTAGCAAGATCGACTAATTTTTTTTCACCCTCAGAAATTGATTTCATAGTATCTCCCATATCCTTAAAAAAGAGATGATAGGCCACTTCCTTTTTTTGAAAAAGAAAATCCCAAATAAAAAAACAAACTAAAATCCCTTCTATGAAAGGAAATGGCGAAAAAAAATATTTTCAATTAAATGAAAAAATTAGTTGATAAACTTCGTACGATTTGCCAAAAAAAGGAAGTAGCTCATAGAATTAACCTTAGAATTATATAAGAGAGGAATTATCGTATGTTTGACAAATTCACTAACCGCGCAAAACAGGTAATAAAGCTAGCTAAAAAAGAAGCTCAGCGCCTCAATCACAATTATCTAGGAACAGAACACGTACTCTTAGGACTACTAAAATTGGGTCAAGGTATAGCAGTAAATGTGTTAAGAAACTTAAACTTAGATTATGAAACAGTGAGAACAGAAGTTGAAAGACTTGTTGGATTTGGGCCCGAAATACAGGTATATGGAGATCCTGCTCTAACTGGAAAAGTAAAAAAAGTATTCGAATATGCTAACGAAGAAGCCGCAAGCCTAAATCACAACTATGTGGGAACGGAACATCTTTTGCTCGCCCTATTAAGACAAACTGACGGCGTAGCAGCGCAAGTATTAGAAAATTTAAACATTGTATTGAAAGATGTTAGAAAAGAAGTGTTAAAAGAGCTTGAAACATTTAACCTTCAACTACCACCTATGGGAATGTCTACACCACCATCTGCTTCACAAGGTCCAACAAAAATACCTCAAGATAAATCCATGCCAGGCGCTATGGAAAAAATGCCTGCGTTAAAAGCGTATGGCCATGATCTTACAGAGCTTTATAAAGAAGGTAAAATTGATCCTGTCATAGGAAGAAAAGAAGAAGTAGAGCGTTTGATACTGATTCTTTGTAGACGAAGAAAAAACAATCCAGTGCTTATTGGTGAAGCTGGCGTTGGTAAAACAGCAATAGTTGAAGGATTGGCTCAAGCGATTGTTAAAGGTGAAGTACCAGACCATTTATCAAAAAAAAGATTAATATCTTTAGATCTTACTCTAATGATTGCTGGTACAAAATACCGCGGCCAATTTGAAGAGAGAATAAAAGCTGTAATGGATGAAGTAAAAAAACATGGAAATATTTTACTTTTCATCGACGAATTGCACACAATAGTAGGAGCTGGAGCAGCTGAAGGTGCTATAGACGCATCAAATATATTGAAACCTTCTTTGTCTCGCGGAGAAATTCAGTGTATAGGAGCTACAACTATTGATGAGTATAGAAAGCACATAGAAAAGGACGCTGCACTTGAGCGAAGGTTCCAAAAAATCCTAGTAGCCCCGCCATCGTTGGATGAATCAACATCAATTCTGCTTGGACTAAAGCCGAAATATGAAGAACACCACAAATGTATTTACACTGACGCTGCAATAAAGAGCGCAGTTTACCTATCCGACAGATACATAGCTGGTCGATTTCTTCCAGACAAAGCCATTGACTTGATTGATGAAGCAGGAGCAAAAGCACGCATAGCTATGATGCATCAACCTCATGACATTACAAAATACGAGGCTGAAATTGAAGAAGTGCGTCTTGCTAAAGAAGAATCTATTGGTAAGCAAGAATATGAAAAAGCTGCAAAACTGCGTGACAAAGAAAAAACACTTAGAGAAAAACTTCAAGAAATAATAATCGAATGGGAAAGTAAAAAAGAAGAGCATCAAGTAATAGTTGATGAAGAAGAAGTAGCATCTATTGTATCAAAGCAGACTGGAGTTCCTCTGACAAGACTTACTGAGGGAGAAACTTCAAAAGTGTTAAAAATGGAAGAGATCCTTAAAACAAATATCATAGGTCAAGACGATGCAATATCTAGCGTATGCAAAGCTATAAGAAGGAGCAGAGCTGATATTAAAGATCCAAATAGACCTATCGGAGCTTTTCTTTTCCTTGGTCCAACAGGTGTAGGCAAAACTCTGCTTGCAAAGCAATTAGCAATAAATATGTTTGGTGGAGAAGATGCTCTAATTCAAGTTGACATGTCTGAATATATGGAAAAATTTGCCATAAGCAGAATGACCGGTTCTCCTCCTGGATATGTTGGGCACGAAGAAGGCGGACAACTAACAGAACAAGTGCGTCAGCGTCCTTACTGTGTTGTGCTTTTCGATGAAATAGAAAAAGCACATCCTGATGTTATGAATTTAATGCTTCAAATTTTAGAAGAGGGAAGACTCACGGACTCTTTCGGAAGAAAAATTGATTTTCGAAATACAATTATCATTATGACATCAAACTTAGGGGCAGATTTAATCCGCCGTTCTACTGAAGTAGGATTTGCTGCAACAGAAGGAATGATCGACTATAAATCTATGCAAGAAAAAATTGACAGCTCGGTCAAAAAAGCGTTCAAACCTGAATTCCTAAATCGTTTAGACGGTATAGTAATATTTAAACCGCTGGATAAAACTCATTTACTACAGGTTATTGAACTTGAAGTTTCAAAAGTCAAAAAACGTTTAGAAAGAAAGCATATCACTATATCCTTGGATCAAAAAGCCAAAGACTTTCTTGTAACTAAAGGCTTTCAACCAGAAATGGGGGCAAGGCCTTTGCGTCGCGTAATTGAGCAGTACCTAGAAGACCCTCTAGCAGAGCGTCTCCTACTACACCCCGACAAAGGTGGAGAACTCGCTGTCACCTCGGAAGATGACAAGTTAGTTTTTGAAGACAATGAACATCATAATGAATCTAACTTAGTATCTGCTAATCAAGATTCTGAAAAAAAATAGTAACAATTTCTTATGCTAGGCCGTAAATTTCTTTTTCGGCCTAGCAATTTTTCTTAATTATTTTCCCTATATTCAGTACAATAGCATGCTTTCTTGAGGAAAAAATGCAAAAAAACAAAGGGACGGTAGTTGTTGGAATGTCTGGAGGGGTTGACTCTTCTGTCAGTGCCCTACTGCTAAAGCAACAAGGCTACAACGTTATTGGACTTTTCATGAAAAATTGGGAAGAAAAAGACGATAATGGTGTCTGCATGTCTGCCAAAGAATATGAAGATGTCGTTAAAGTTTGCGAGCTTCTGGAAATCCCTTACTATTCTGTGAACTTTGTTGATGAATACTGGAACCATGTTTTTGCCCATTTCATTGAAGAGCTGAAACTTGGATATACCCCTAATCCAGATATTCTTTGCAATCGAGAGATCAAATTCCAAGTATTTTTTGCAAAAGCCAAATCCCTAGGAGCCGACTTTTTGGCTACAGGCCACTACTGTCAAATCGGAGGAACAAAAGATTCCCCCGTTCTTTTAAAAGGAACAGATCCAGGAAAAGATCAAAGTTATTTTTTATATACGATCAAAGAAAAGACTCTTAAAGAAGTTTTATTTCCTGTGGGACACCTCACAAAATCGGAAGTTCGAAAAATAGCAGAAGAACATGGCCTATCTACAGCTGAAAAAAAAGATAGTACAGGAATTTGCTTTATAGGAGAGCGCAACTTCAAAAATTTCCTAAGTAACTATATACCCTACGAAAAAGGTCAGTTTATGACCGTTGATAATAAAGTAGTAGGTTACCATGAGGGAATGGCTTATTACACAATAGGCCAAAGAAAAGGAATCGGATTAGGTGGCCCAGGTGAGCCTTGGTTTGTTGTTGGAAAAAATGCAGAAACAAATACAGTTTACGTTGCACAAGGAACAGATCATCCGGCACTTTACTCCGATACACTAACAGCATCTGATATAAGTTTTGTTTCTGATGTTGAAATGACTTTCCCCATGCAGTGTAAGGCTAAAATAAGATACAGACAATCAGATCAAGATTGCATTATCGAAAAAGAAAATAACGGGATCCTTACCGTGCGTTTTCTCCGCCCCCAGAGGGCTATTACATCTAGACAATCAATAGTTTTCTATCGGGAAGAAGAATGTATAGGCGGTGCAATGATTATTAAATCAGGGCCTACATACTTTGAACTTAATAAAAAAATAGAAGATTCTTCAATTTGTGATTAATTTGAAAAGCAATCCAAATAAAAGATTGAATCTTTAAAGTTATATTCTTACTATATTTATTTGAAAAATTCGATAATTCTAAAGGAATTATATGTCACCAAAAAAGATCCCTTTATTTTCTCTAGTCCTACTAATTGTAGCTGCAATAGATAGCATAAAAAATCTTCCTGCATCAGCTTTATTTGGTAGTGAGCTAATTTTCTTTTTTATTATTTCTGCATTTCTTTTTTTAGGTCCTACAGCACTAATTTCAGCAGAACTTTCTGCTACATTTTCAGAAAAAGGTGGAGTTTATCACTGGATTGACAAGGCTTTTGGAGAAAAATGGGCTATGGTAGCGATCTGGATGCAATGGATCAATACGATGGTATGGTATCCCACAATACTATCATTTATAGCGGGAACTTTCGCATATCTAATTAATCCATCACTGGCTCAAAACTCATGGTTTTTACTCATGATCATTCTAGTGGTATTTTGGACATTAACCCTAACAAACCTTAAAGGTACCTCCACATCAGCAAAAATTAACAATTTCTGCGCTCTGGTTGGAACTGTAATCCCACTACTATTTTTAATAATTTGCTGTATCCTTTGGCTTGCTAAGGGGAACCCTGTACAAATTAAATTCGATCTTAAGAGCCTAATACCTTCATTCTCTAATAGTGGAAACTGGGTTTCTTTAATTGCTATGATGGCTTCATTCTTAGGTATGGAGCTAGCAGGTGTGCACGTAAATGATATTAAAGACCCGCAAAAAAACTTTCCTAAAGCAGTATTGCTATCAAGTGGATTTATCCTAGTCTCCATGATTTTAGGATCACTTGCCATAGCTATCATCATCCCTGAGAGTGAAATAAACTTAGTTGCAGGCGTGATGCAGGTATTTACAAAAATATTTGAAAGCTTTGGAATAAGCTTTTTGATTCCTGTGATTACAATTTTTATAGTTATAGGCTCTATAGGAAATATAACAAGTTGGCTTATATCTCCAGCTAAGGGGTTGCTTCATGCGGCTGAATTTGGATTCCTTCCTCCTTTTTTTGCTAAAAAAAATAAAGAAGGAGTAGCAACAAGAATACTCCTATCACAAGCGATAGTGGTAACACTCCTCTGTCTTCTCTTATTTTGCTTACCTAGTATCAACGGATTCTTTTGGTTTTTGACTGGATTAAGTACAGAGCTTTATATGATCATGTACATGCTTATGTTTCTTGCAGCAATAAAACTTCACTATAAATATGTAAACAGACCCAAGGTATTTAAAATTCCTGGGGGAAGTAAGGGAATGTGGATTACGGCGTGTGTAGGTCTTACAGGATGCATAGCTACAATATTTGTCAGCTTCCTTCCACCAGAAAACGTAAATATCGGATCTGCCACTAAATATTTTTCTTATATATGCATAGGTAACTTGGTAACAATATCCCCTGTCTTTCTTTTCTATTATTACAAGAAAAACAAACGCTTCATTTTCAAAAAAAAATAAAGATTTAGGCATCATCTAATGTTCTTAACTTCAAGAAAACAAAGATGATGCCTATTTTTATTAAAAAGAACCTTAATTTAATCCTAAAAAACAAGTACAAATAAAAATCAAAAAGAATTATTTGTTAAATAAAAAAAGCAAATAATTAAAATGTACTGCAAGATAAAAAAACCTTCTATTCTTTGTTTATTTCTCGTTTGTTTTATTTTTGGATGTGCTCAATATCCAAAAAAAGAAACCACCATGACCAATCCTTCCTTACAAGAATCAACGAAAAATGCCCTCACCTCATCTTTGTTTACACAAGGAGAATGGCCTAGTAGAGAATGGTGGGAAATATTTAAAGACCCTCAATTATCTATCTTGATCCAAAATGCATTAGAAGAAAACCCCACAATTCAAATAGCGCAGGCTCGTTTAGTAACAGCACAACAAAACGCGAGGATGGTAAAGGCTTCTTTATTTCCCAAGCTCGACGCCAACTATCTAGAAAGATGGCAATATTTCAGTAAAAATGGTTTTGTTCGTGACTTTTTCCAACTTCCACCAGGTGCCCCTCCTATCGCAAGTAAAATGAACTATTTATCTTTGGATTTAAAATTCTACTATGAATTTGATTTCTGGGGAAAAAACAGAAAACAATTTAGTGCTGCGCTAGGTCAGGCTAAAGCTGAGCTTGCAGAAAGAATACAAAGTGAATTAACAATAAGTTCACTTGTTGCATTTTCTTATTTTGAATACCAAAAGCACAAACAAGAGGAAATTTTACAACATAAGATCTGCAATTACATGAAAGATCTAAGCACACTATATAAAAATAGAAGTACATATGGTGTTTCAAATAACATTTCTGTTCTCGATGCACAACGAGATTACCTAGAAGCACAAAAAAAACTTTTAGAAGCGCAGAAAAATGCTCAGATTGATCTTTACGTTCTGCGGTCTTTGCTTGGAAAAGGTCCTGATGTAGAGCTTAATCTTACCGTTATAGACCTAAATTTTGACTCACAAGTACCGCTTCCGGCAAATTTAGGAGCGGATCTACTTGCACGCAGAGCAGATCTAGTCGCATTGATATGGCGAGCTGAATCAGCATCAAAAGAAGTTGGTGTTGCCAAAACAGATTTTTATCCGAATATTAATCTTATGGCACTTGGAGGACTAGAAAGCTTGCAATTTCCGACCCTATTTTCATGGTCTAGTCGAGAAGGTGCATTGCAACCTGCAATCCATTTACCGATATTTTCTGCTGGAAAAATTTCTGCGAATGTGTCCTCAAAAATTGGCAAATATAATGAGGCAATACAACGTTATAATGAAGGCTTACTAAATGCAGTAAAAGAAATTGCAAGTGAACTTACAACGCTTACGACTCTTTCTGAACAACTTCAACTTCAAGAAAACATAGTAGAAATGAGAACGGAAAAAGAAAACCTTTTCAATTCTCGTTATGCTAAAGGTTTAGATAATCAAACAACTTTACTAAATGCTCAGCAAGAAAACGTGCAGGCTCAATTATATAAAATTGAACTTCAAAATTATAAAATGCTTTCAATAGTTAGATTAATAAAAGCTCTCGGTGGAGGTTATGAAAGTGACACTCTTCCGTCGATTGTTAAGAAAGGATAAACATGGAAATTTCTACTGAGATACCTAAAGAACCGTCTAATCCACCAAATAGCAATAAGAGAAATAAAACTCTGTTTATAGTATCAATTTGTATACTTTTTTTAGGGCTGTCATACTTAAGCTACTGGTATTTCTATGGAAGAATTCATGAATACACTAATGATGCTTACGTAGATGGAAATACAATTACAGTCAATGCTACCGTTCCAGGTATTATCACCAAGATCTACGTACAGGATACAGACTATGTACTGAAGGGTACACCTCTAATTGAACTTGATACTACTGAGTATGAGATTGAATTAGAACGCTGCAAAGAGACGTTAGCCGACAAGGTTAGAGACGTAGCTCGTTTATTTTCAGAAGCAGCTTTGCAACAGGCTGAAATAGAAAATAAAAAAGCTACCTTTATCAAGTACACAGAGGACTACCAAAGAAGAGTTGAACTTGTAAAATCTGGTAGCGTTTCTAAAGAAGATTTCGATCACTCCGTGTGTGATATGGCAGCTGCATATGCAGCCCTAATTTCAACAGAACAGGCATTCTTTGGGACAATGGCTCAAATTGATAATACCACCATTGAAAGTCATCCTAAGGTGGATATTGCTAAACAGCAACTAAAAAAAGCATGGGTAGAACTTAAGAGATGTACAATATACGCACCAACTGATGGGCTTGTTGCACAAAAGAGCGCTCAAGTGGGAAAATGGACTGGTACAACGCACTCTCTATTATCTATAGTTCCCCTTGATCAAATGTGGATCACAGCAAACTTTAAAGAGACACAACTTGCAAGAATGCGTGTAGGCCAAGCTGTATCTGTAAAATCAGATATTTATGGAAGCTCTGTAAAATACCAAGGAACAGTGACTGGTGTTGCAGGAGGTACAGGAAGCGCCTTTTCAATAATTCCTGCACAAAATGCAACAGGAAATTGGATTAAAATCGTACAAAGAGTACCTGTTAGAATCGACCTTCCAACAGATGAACTAAAAAAATACCCCTTAAGAATTGGGCTCTCCATGTTTGCGACAGTAAACACGAAAAAAACAAAAGGTGCTATGACCCCAATAGCCAGAACAGATGATACTCCTCGTTTTTACACCGGCATTTTCGATCAAGATGAAGAGGGTGTAGATCAAGTGATAGAAGACATAATTCTTTCAAATATGAGTTCGTATTCAATGGAGTTGGAAGATGACGATGAATCCGATAGCGACTCTTAGTGCAAACAAATATCTCAGCGGTTCTGCTCGAATTCTATCTATAATTGGGCTCTCAATCGCTACCTTTTTAATTACTCTTGATTATTCGATAGCTAATGTATCATTACCTTACATATCTGGGGATTTAGCGGTTAGCGTAGACCAAGGGACTTATATAATAACCTCATTCGCTGTAGGTAATGCAATTATTTTACCTATGACGGGATGGTTGACAAAACGTATTGGCACAGTCCGACTATTGCTGTTATCGCTTCTGGGATTTGTATTTTTTTCATGGCTTTGTGGGGCGTCTCTTAATTTCAACATGTTAATTTTTAGTCGATTTTTTCAAGGTATTGTTGCTGGCCCTTTAGTTCCTTTAAGTCAGACAATTTTAATTACAACTAATCCTCCGGAAAAAAAAAATAGCGTCATTGCAATCTGGAGTATGATTATAATAGTAGGTCCGATTTTGGGGCCGGTACTTGGAGGGTGGATTACCTTCGATTTTATCTGGCGCTGGATATTTTATATAAACGTGCCGATGGGAGTTTTTAGCGCTTTTCTGATATGGATGTACTTAAGACCATATGAAACAAAGAAGGAAAAAAAACCTGTAGATATAATCGGTTTTATTCTTTTATTCATCGCCGTCACTTCACTACAAATCATATTAGATAAAGGTGAACAATTCGACTGGTTCAAATCGCGCATCATAGTCACCTTATCTGTAATCAGCTTGCTTGGTTTTATATACTTATTTATATGGGAAAAATACCACCATTCTCCTCTTATTGAACTTAGTCTATTAAAAATAAAAACATATAGCGTATCTATTTTTTATTTACTTGTGATGTATTCCAATTATTTTGGAGCGATTGTTTTAGTACCATTATGGTTGCAAAACTATATGGGATATACATCTTTATGGGCTGGCATCGCCGTTGCTCCTGTAGGTTTAGCACCCATAGTTCTTGCACAGCTATCAGGAAAAATGGTCACAAAATATGGAGCTGCAATCCCTTTATTTGTGTGTTTTTTATTATTTGCTTCCTCTTGCTTTTATTCTGCATACTTTGCAACAAACGTAGATATTAATCATGTGTGGATTTCCCGATTTATTTTAGGTTGCGGTCTATCATTTTTTATTACTCCTTTAATAGCTCTTAGCGCACAGGATATCCCTGCTGACAAACTGCCAAGCGCAACGGGATTTTTTCATTTTGTAAGAGCTATGTTTGGCGGTGTTGGAACTTCTATATACACAACAATGTGGGAAAGAAGACAAGCATTTCATCATGAGCGCATAGGAGAGAGCATTACAGTATCTTCTATGAATTTCAATAAATTCATTTCAGAACTACATCCAGTTGATTTAAATCTAAATACAGGGATAGATCTCATTAACAATATTGTTACAAGCCAGAGTGCGATGATGGCGATAAATGATGTATTTTACTTTATGGGATGGGTTTTTATTGGACTTGTTCTCTTTCTACCGATGGCTAGAAAGAGAACAAGTTAAAAAGACTATCTCTTTTTATGCCTGACGACACTATGATGAATGCTATATTTGAAGTAAACGTAGCATCCTATAGCAAGCCAAACGATGAGTTGAAGCCAAGTGACACCAGGTAAAAACATCATCTGCATTACGCTTGCAATCGTACCCATAAGAGGAACCCAAGGAGCAAATGGAACTTTGAAAGGTCTATGCAGAGAAGGCTGTTTGTATCTTAATATCAATACACCAAAGCATACTATAGCAAAAACTAACAAAGTACCCATGGAAACTAACTGACCAAGAATCCCTACAGGGAACAGCCCTGCTATGATCATACCTAAAACAGTTACTATTACCGTAGAGAAAAGAGGCGTTTTTGTTTTATCATTGATTTTACAAAATGCCTTAGGTAACAACCCATCATTGGCTATAGTAAACAATATTCTAGATTGAGCAAGTAGCATAACTAAAATAACGGAAGTTAATCCTGCTAAAATCGCAAGCTTAATAAAAAATCTAAGCCAAATAAAATTAGGGCCAAGCGCGTTGACAGCAACAGCGATTGGATCAGCAACATCTAGCATTTTATAACTAACGATCCCCGTTAAAATAAATCCAACAATAATATATATGACAGTGCATATTCCAAGTGAACCTAGCATCCCTTTTGGAAGATCCTTTTGAGGGTTTTTTGCTTCTTGAGCAAGGGTTGATAGTGCATCAAATCCTATAAAAGCAAAAAAGACAACGCCAGCACCTCTTAAAATACCACTAAAGCCATACTGACCAAAATTTCCAGTATTTGAAGGTATGAAAGGGGTTAAATTATCAGATTTTATATAGAATATCCCGCACACAATGAAAAGAGTAACGACGGCAAGCTTTACTATAACCATGATATTATTGAAACTAGCTGCAGCTTTTATTCCAAGAGCAACTAAAACACCCATTAATGCTACTATAAGCAAGGCCGGCACATTGATTAAATTCCCGCTCATAGACCAACCGAGATCTAGATCATAAACGAAAGGGGCACTCGAAAAAATTGCAGGTATAGATAAGCCAAAGTCAGTTAGAAGGCTTGTAAAATACCCAGACCATCCCACGGCCACTGTGCATGCAGAAAGCAGATATTCCACAGTAAGAACACACCCCATCATCCAAGCAGCGAACTCACCAAGAGTCACATATGCATAAGAATAAGCACTTCCGGAAATAGGAATCAGAGAGGCAAATTCGGCGTAACAAAGAGCAGCAAATAAAGCTACAATTCCAGCAAGAACAAACGATACTGTAATACCTGGACCTGCATACTCTGCAGCAGCTTGCCCTGTTAAAACGAACAGACCGGCCCCTATTATGGCACCAATACCCATAGCTGTAAGATTTAGAGCACTTAGGGTACGTTTAAAACTATGTCTTTTCTGAGAGGCCTCATCTAACAAGGACTTAACAGATTTTTTTACAAATAAACCTTTTGACATAAATCAACTTTTCTTAAATTTTTTTAAAACTAAAAAACACGAATCTTCAAGGGAAAACATCGTCTAATATTCACTTCTTTTATTTAGCACATGCTAAGTTTACTTACATAAAATAAATAACAGCAGAGCAAAGAAATGCTAAAAAGACTAAAAACTTTATGGGTTTAAAATCAACTAATCTATGCGCAATATTTGCAATTGTCAGGACTATAAGGCCTGGATAACAAACTTCCAAGATAGGGCCTAAAAACGCTGAAATACCACTAAATTCTATATTAGCCATAAGGAAAGTAACGATTAGCGAAATGATTAGAATTACCTCGTAACGCACCTTTCCTTTTAAAACACCATTTTGAATAAAGTCCGTAAATACACAAACTAAAGCAATAGCCGTAGTAAGGCATGTAACCGCTACGGTGACACAAAGAACAATACCAGCAGCAGGACCTGCTACTTTAAGAGCTAATGCTGTTAATATGTGTTCTTTACCTTGTATATCTAATGTTGGAGTATGAAGAGATGCTATATAACTAAAGCCAAAATATACTATAGATAGCAACCCGGCTCCTATAGCAATCGCTTTGACAGTCCTTTTATAGTGATTAGAGCTTTTGCCGTCATTAGTTCCATTTTTCAACATAGAAATTATTGTTGAGGAAAAGAAAAAAGCAGCAAGGAGATCCATGGTGTTGTATCCTTCTTTGAGCCCATGAACAAACAGCTTTAAATTACCTTCATCTTGCTTAATAGCAACTCCTTGCGAAGTTAATCCTTTATAAATAATAAATCCCAAACCGCAAAGAAGCACAGGGGTTAAAATACGTCCTAGCATCTCAACTGTACGATTTTGCCTGAGGGTAAAAAATAAAATAAGTAAGCATGCTCCCGCACTGAAAAGAACTGCAGAGGTTCCTGGAAAAAATGTTTTTACCGTAGAAAAAGACAACGCTATACATCTAGGGGTACATCCTAGTGGACCTATCAAAGTAATAATACTAAAAGCCAGGGCAAATCCAGGCCACTTTCCAAGTCTTGCAAAAAAAGAGTGATAACAACCGTCAAATAATAGTATGGCTAAAACACCTAAAAAAGGTACTACCACTGCCGTTAGTATTAACCCGAGCATGGCATACACGTTCTTATCGCCCGCAAACTGTCCTATTGCTAAAGGAAAAATTAAATTTCCTGCGCCAAAAAACATCGAAAACAGGGCAAATCCTGAAGACATAGACTTTGATTTTAATAAACTTCTCATTAAACAACCTGCGGATAGACTTAAAAAAGATCTAACTAATTAATAATTAGAAACAAAGGAGCTGATTTATTATAGGGATACCAAGATATCAGGATCTTTGCTATTTATGCAACGTATTATCAGTCTGTAATTTAATAAATTCTTAGCAAATTACGGCGTTGTTGCGTAATTGGCTTTTTGACAAGTTTTTAATTTATAAACTGGAAGCCTATAAGCTCTTGGAGATCTGGACACTAGGTTCTTACAGGCAGCC
>VGMB01000002.1 GCA_016866585.1 Chlamydiota bacterium | reverse complement strand
CTTAAAGAAGAACAAATAAATCAAAACATCGAAGACCTTCTCTCTTTAAGCTACATCCCTCCTCATTTATACGAAGAAGATAATGATTCAGTATTTAAAAAATACGAATGCTGCATCTCTTTTATGCCAGCCAGACACCCGGTTCAAGATCCAACAGCGACCGGAACAAGAAAAGTAGTCTACGATGAAATTTGCATTCTCGAATATCTAAAGCATCTATCAAATCAGGGACTGCCCATGAAGTCTCCCGTCACACAGCGCCCGCTAGACCCTAGAGACCTAATCCCTATGATAGGAGCTCAGCGCCTAATCAATGAGAAGCTAAAGACGTTTCAATCAAGCTGGACCACGATTCTTACAAGAAGACCTGAATTACGAGGAATTCCTACAGATGTAAATCTAAAAGATATCGTGGAAGCCGCAGCAGAAGAGATCGGAATGTTATAGCTTAGTTAAAAACACACAGATTAAAAATAAACATTCATTCAAAACAAAGGTGTCATACATGTCTACATCTTACGGAGAAATGCTAATACATGGAATTAACTTAGCAAGAACTGGATTTAGAATGCTAAATGCAACCCATGAACTAGCTAACAACCCAGATATCTCTGAACAAACTAAAACGTATGCTATAGCAGCAAGAGTATTAGGATTTGCCTTTAGCGTTTATGAAACAGATGCCATCATAAATAATGCATCTGCAGAACACTTGATGCTAATAAAAGAATGCGAAGTTGCTGAAAAATCATTAGAGTTTGGAACTAGACTCGCTGTTACTTTGTCAAAGGCAGCATCTAATAAGTGCTCTTCTAAAGATCTGATAGAATCCATAGAAAAAGAAACTCTAGCTGGATTTCTTGATGTTATAAGAGTTACAAGTGAATATGGGATATATAATGAAAAACACTTTCTGGAAATGACCCCCGAAGAAAGAGCCTCTCATACTAGAACTTACATAGACCAAACAGGATCTGGTATGAACTCACACTACAACGCAATAATCGAAAAACCCATCGATGAAGAAGAATGCCGCCGAAACCTTGAATTTGATGATGCGGTCGATTCAATATTGACGTCTGCTATATGCGCTCTTGAGGGAAATTATACAACGAAAATAGTTACTTCCATCCACGACTTTGTTCTTCCTGATACCAATAGAGATATAGAGATCCCTCCGCAGGTGGAAGTCCCAATACAAAGACCTCAACACACACCAGCTGCTAGTCGTATAATCCCAGGTCTTGCTGAGCTAGTCAGAGAAAGAGAGAATCAAGATCCTAGCAACCTTCTTTCGCTAAGTTTCATTCCGTCTAATCTCTATGCTGAAGACCCCGATTCTATCTTCAGAAAAACAACATGCGCAATTAGTAATAAGCCCGCACGCCATCCTGTCAAAGACCCGACAGCCAATGGGGATAGAAAGATCGTTTATGATCGTATAAACATTTTAACTTGGTTGCAAAATGAAAGCAATGCAGGAAGACCTCTGCTATCACCAGTTACTAGATCACCCTTAGATCCTGAAAGCTTAATACCACTGCGTGCGTATCAAAGCCTCATTGATGCCAAATTAACCCACTTCCAAGAGCGATGGTTGAATATCCTTAAAGACAATCCAGATCTAAGAGGCTTGCCAGAAACACCGGATGCTCAACAGATCATTGAAAATGCGCGCATTGAGCTTGGCGCCGAGTACTTCGACAATCCTGAAGCATAAAAGATATGATAACAATGGATTACTACAAACATGGCAGTAATCCGTTGTTACTTATTTTTAATCACTAATTTTAAAAAACAATCTTCAATTTTTTAAAAAAAACGCAAATGATATAATGTAAAAAGAAATCATATCATAAAAAACATTTCAATATTTATACATAACCTATAAAAATAAATTCAACGACTATGACCTTATCATCATCGTTCTCCTCACCATTGAACTCACCGATTGCAACTTTGAGCGCCTCTAAACCTATAAAAACTCCAGATACAACACAGAAATTATCTAGTATCTTAGGTTTAGTTGACAGAAGTCCAAGCGCTCCCATTAGCGCAGCCCAAGGTGGTCCTCTTAGCATGGTAAATGTAATTAAGGATGCCAACCATACAATTTCAAAGGGAGTCTCTAAAGCTTATGATCGCTTCAAGAGACCTAGCGTTCCCCTTGATTTCACCTCAGCTTATGACGTCCCTCCCACTACTCACCCTGATGCTGACGTGATAGCACCCTTCAAAAAATCAAAAACTACTAAAGATGTTATGCCGGCTCTCATTGGATCTCCAAATGCAAAAGAAGCTCGGAAATCAGCGTGCGCTGTGCTAGGCAAAATTAGCGCTTCTCAGAAATCTTCCACCATATCTCCAGTCGGACTCAATGATATGAAAAGACAGATAGGAGATCGTACATCTCTTTCTAAAAAAGAGTCTTGTCAAACTGTTATGGCCATAACAGCCCAAGTGATAATAGCAAACCAAATAGACGAAACCCTTGGAACCCCACAGAGCTATTATTGCATTGACTTAGACCATGTTGTAGATGGAGAAGTTAATAGAAAATCAGGACCTAAAGGTAGACATGTAATGTCAGAAGACCCTTCTATTAGCATAGAAAAAGTGATGAAGTTCAATGAGCACATATCGATTATAGATTGGAAAAATAATTCAATTTCTCCTAAATCCAAAATATCAACATGCTTTAGTGATACAATTATCAGCCCAACAGATGGAACACCTGGGACTTCAGATACAATTAAGCAGCAGCTGTTAGACATTTTTGATCAATCTGAACCTACAGCATACAATCGCTTATCAGATAATGGCGCAAGTTTTATAAAAAAATTCCAAACTTCCAGTAGTAATCACATCTACCTAGAAGCTTTGAAAGAATCCCCAAGTTCCCACACCATTAACACCTTCTATCCTGTAGCTTTTTTTGAACATGCACCCCTATCCTCAGATGTAAAAATCTATCAAGAGGCTTTAGTAGGAGGAAACATAGTACCCTTAACCATCTCCCATGATGAATTTAAATTAATATTCAAGCAATCTATAACATCTTATCTTTCATACCTAAAAACAATTCCAGCAGATAAAATCGCCATTAAGACCCCTATTAGATATAAAAATGAGCTTGCACAACTATATGTCATAGATGGCGCATTAGGGCTCAAAACCGGATTTTTTAGTTTTATCCCTACCGAGATCTCAGAATTCTTTCCTGAAGGCTTTTACGCAGAGTTTCCTGTTGAAGATGTTGATAGCTGGATACAAACGACCAATCCTAGCTGTAATGGAGACGTTCTTCTTAATATTAGATCCCGTAGAGTCGCATCAATATAACATCCCTACGTAATCCTATGTGGGAGCTGAGAAGCTCTCACATAGATCTTGTTTTTTTTATCCTTCGCTGTAAAAATAGCAGATAAAAGTAGTACATCATGGCAAAAGCGAATCCACCCAACTGTTTCGTAGCAACAATAGATACTTCTCTTGCAAGAAAGCTGCGAGAAGATCTCCTTTCCCAGGGGTTTGAATTTTCAGAACCACCCTACACCATATTTTCAGCCAAAAAATCGGGACTCAGCTGCACCTTATATCTTTCTGGCAAGCTTACCGTCCAAGGTAAAGACAAAGAAGAATTTATTTCCTTTTATCTGGAACCGGAGATCCTTAAAGACTTCTCTTACACCTATACAGCAACACATATTGACCCAACACCAAGAATTGGAGATGATGAGTCTGGAAAAGGAGATTTTTTTGGGCCATTATGTGTGGCAGGAGTATATGCAGCTGGTGATGGCATCAAAGAGCTTATAAAAATTGGAGCCAAGGACAGTAAAAAGCTTAACGACCAAACAATACTTACTATCAGTCGGGAAATAAAAAAAAGCTTCCCTCATAAAATTCTTATGGTCTATCCAGAAAAATATAATGAACTTTATGAAAAGTTCCGAAATCTCAACCACCTTCTTGGATGGTGCCATGCCACAGTGATCGAGACTCTTGTTCAAGAAACAGGTTGTCGAAAAATTATTTTAGACCAGTTTGCTCCTGCGGAACTTATGATCAATACAATGAAGAGAAAAAAGGTAGATATCGATCTTACGCAAAGGCCACGTGCAGAAGAAGACCCTGTTGTAGCTGCTGCATCGATCCTAGCTAGAGCCGCTTATGTAGAAGGGATGAAAAAACTAAGTGAAAAAATGGATGTTATCCTTCCCAAAGGAGCCTCTAGTCAAGTTATACAAATAGGCAAGCAGCTTGTTTCTCGACATGGTGCTGATATTTTAAAGACAGTTGGAAAACTCCACTTCAAAACAAAAGAAGCCATTATCGATGATTGAAAGACTAAGTATAAAAAATCTTATCCTCATGGGTCTTTGCGAAGTAGAATTGAGTAAAGGTCTAACGATCATCACAGGTGAGACAGGTGCTGGTAAAACTGCACTTACCCAAGGTCTCAAGCTTCTTATCGGAGAAAGAGCTGACAGTAATTTGGTACGTAAAGGAGAAGATAAAGCACACGTAGAGGCAAGTTTCGACATAAGCCTAATGACAAATATAAGCGAAAAACTTATCGAATATGGAATAGACCACAACACCCAAGATCCCCTAGTAATCACAAGGGAAATCTCTAAGGACGGAAAAAGTCGCGCTTTTATTAATAGACAAGCCGTCACTGTCTCAACCCTTCAGTCTATAGGGTCTATGCTTGTAGATATGATCGGGCAGCACTCTTATCATGAGCTCAGATCTTCAGAAAATCAAAGAGAGATCTTAGATATATTCTGTGAAAGTAAACTTGAACTAGTCAATTTTCAATCTATATACTCAAAGCTCAAGCAAGTGAACAAAGATCTACGCGATCTCGAAGCACTTTCCTTGGATAAAGAACGAAATTATCAAAAGGTTTTGGATGAACTTTCAGAGATTGATCAGGCTAAGCTAAAAGAGGGAGAAGATGAAAAGCTATTTGAGCTATACTGCTTTCATTCTCAGTCTCAAGAAATATCTGCATGCTGCAAACAAATATGCAATAACATAACCGAAAGCCCCTCATCTGTAATAAGGATTCTTTCTCAGGGAAAAAATCAACTTTACAATTTACTTAAGGCTTTCCCTAATTTCGAAAAGCAGATACAGAGCCTCCAAGAGGCGATTATCACCCTGCAAGATGTCGCTCATGAGCTAAACAAAACACTTAGCTCTATAGAACACTCCCCCTTAGCTTTAGAAAAAATAGAGCAAAGGCTGTCTGTATATACAAAAATAAAAAGAAGATATGGCCAAAGCTTCAACGAGTGGATGGCTTTTAAATCATCTTTAGAGTCTAAGATCGAAGAATATGACATGCTGGATGAGAAGATACAAGAATCTCTCAAAGAAAAGAAAGATTTAGAGTCGCTGCTTGATGATAAGGCAAGGCTTCTATCGAGAAAAAGACGTTTAGGAGCAGAAAAGCTAAAGGAACAATTAACTCTGAGTATACAACAGCTCAACATGCCCAAAGCAAAGGTTTATATAGAAATAAAACATCAAGATAGGACCTTTTACGGCGATGACCATGTTAGCTTCTGGCTAGAAGCTAATCCTGGGGAGAGCCCCTCTTCTCTAAAGGACAATTCATCAGGTGGTGAGTTATCAAGAATCCTATTAGCAATAAAAACAAGCCTTGCAGAAAAAAATAACACCCCCACTATTATATTTGATGAAATTGATGCAAATGTTGGAGGCACCACGGCCACTTTAATCGGAGAAAAACTTCTGCAGCTATCAAAACATAGGCAAGTATTTTGCATAACTCACTTTGCTCAGGTTGCAAAAAAGGCAGATTTACATTTAAGAGTCTCCAAACAAGATGTTAGAGAAAGAACTGAAGCCTCTATCGAAAAACTTTCAGACTCAGAACGTCAAGTTGAACTTTTGCGCATGCTTGGAGAGTCAAAATCTCCACAGCATTCATCGTAACCCATATTTTTTTAAAATATTTTAGGGAGTATTCTTTTCTTTAAATTACTCTGTATCTATACTCAAAAAATTCAAATTGAGGTATGGGTATGAGTATACGATATTTTCTTGGAGCTCTTTATCTAACAGGACTTGCATCTTCTGCTTACGCTTCTGATTTCTGCTTTGTTAACGGCAAAGACCACTGGCACTTTGAAACAGACTTCGCTGCTATGACCAATGCGAGTTTTAGCAAGCCCGACTGCGTTGAAAAAAGTAAAATGCAGTATGCGGAAGGAACCACTTCTTTATTTTATAACCATTTTGTTTCTGAAAATAATGCTCTTGCATACCAAATTGGAATGAACTACACCCACTTAGGATGGAACCAAAACCCCCGTTTTTCAGGTCAAGACTATTACTATGGAATTGCTTCGATAGCTTGGGTATCTTACGCTATAGAAAAATGGAGATGGGTCATCAACACGGGGCTGTCTTTCGATGCTGAAGACTTTGATATCGGCAATTCAGGAGTATACTACACTTTGCTTTGGGGAAGATACCAATATACACCTACCTTTGCCATGCACGTTGGATTTTTTGGTTACTATGGAGCGGGCAGTAATGGATATATGCTTCCTGTGCTAGGTTGCGATTGGTGGTGGTCAAACAGATGGGAATATAAAATAATTTTCCCCCTTGAAACATCTGTGCATTACCACTTCAATAAACAATGGTCCACTGCAGTCATGTTCACAACCTTCGGGGGCCCATATAGATTTCCTAGAAGAATTCATGATGGCGAAGAAAAATACGAAAACGGAATATTTGAAATCTACTCGACAGGTGTAGAGTGGGATATGAAATATAAAACGACTTCTTGTCTCAAAGCAGGACTTGGTGCCGGATGTAATTTTGGGGGATGGATCCTTGTAAAAGATCACAATAACCACCACGGCAGATATTATAAATTCAACTCATCAGCCTACGGCAGAGCGTATCTAGCTTTTAGCTTCTAACGATAAAGACCTTAAGCTCTTCACTTAAGGTCTCTGATTACAAAAAAAACTTAACGAATTCTTTAAATTAATGGGGCAAAAAAATCCAGTTTAATGGTAAAATAAATTCCATGTTAAACTAAACCATATTGAGAAAAAATGTCTTCTTTTACAAATTCATTCCCAATTGGAAGCTCCTCATCAGCAGCGTTGATTTATCCTGAAATCGCACAACATCAGGCTTCTCAAACAGGAGAACAACCTAAAAAATCTGGTAAAGCTCTTTTTAGTAACACCATACTTCCCTTAGCAACAGATACAGTTTTATCTCCTTCAAAACAAAGAAAGATTGATACACTTCCTAGCATTCAAGGATCTCCTTCAATTGTACGGCAAGTAGACCTCTTTGCCCAAACAAACATTAGACAAACTCATATCCCGACATTCCCATCTATGAGTGCAACCGCAATTCCAAGGGTAATTCCTTCCATGCATAGCATCGAAGGAACACCTCCGTCATCACCAGTACGTAACTCATCATCTCTGAAAGCTCCAAAAAGTCCAAACCGCAATCCTCGTAGAGAAATTACATCTAGATTCGCATTGAGGGCCCTTGAGATCTTAAGCGAAATGAAAATTACCGAAGATATGCAGATCAGACCTATGATCGGTATGCGTGGAGAACATTCGCAAGTATATCAGATCCTCGGCGATAGATCTCTTATAGCCGGTGTATCTAATGATGATATCTATATTAAAATATTTCAGGAAGAAGTTATTCGAAAGGAAGGCAATGCAATAGAAAGAGAATTCCTAACAAACATCTTAGGTCAATATAACGAAATACGAGCGGCAGGAATTCGTGTGGTCAACATCCTTAACGTAGATACTGTTTCGACGGATGGATATTTTGCGGTCGAAAAACTAACACCTTTTACAATGCCATGGAATACATCAACCAAGCTATCAGATCTATCTCTAGAAAACAAAGCTCATATAGACTACCTTCTCACACTTTTTAGGTTTGGCCTCACTAATCCATCTGAGGTCGCAATAGATATACACAGGGGAAACTTTGGCCTAGATAAAAGTGGAAACCTAGTATTACTTGATCTCATGGAAGATGATGATATCACACCCTATGCGTTCAGGCTTTACGCAAAGCTTCACGCACGAAGCCTATCTAATGGCAGCGAAGAGATCTACACACTATTTAAAGAAGTTGCAAGAGAAATAGTTCCTGAAGTTTACAGCTTAATGTGTGAAGAATCATAAAACTATCAAAAAAACCTCGGTATTTTTCACTGAGGTTTTTTTATAAAACATAATAAAATACCCCCATTAAATTTCTTAAATCTAGGGATATATGTCCGTATTTTTTTCTCAACCCAAGAGCAACTATACGTTTAGAAAACGTCCAGTAATAGAGGCAAAAACCTCATCAAGTTCTGAAGATACTACTTCTCTTAAAAAACGAGTTCACCAAGCAACATCAGAAACTTTTTCGAGTGCCACTACAAGCGAAGATCCTAAAAAAAAAGAAAGAAAAATAGATTTCATCGTTGAAGATGTATCTGTAGCGCCCGAACAAACAATACTAGCACAGAGTCATTTTGCTGAAACAATTTCCACATCTTCAGCTGCCGTAGCAGAAGAGTTCCCCTGTCTCTCAACACCTCCATCATCCCCTAAAAAAGCATCTTATATGCTATCAAAACACTTTGCGTTAAAAACACCAAGAGCAGAATCGATCCTATCCATTAAAGCTCCTTTTGCATTACGAGCTTTAGAAATCCTTGATAGCATGCAGCTTAATAACAAAACTCGCATAATTCCTGTAAGAGAGCTTTATGGACAGCATTCTCAAATTTATACTGTTCATAGCAACGATGACCTTATCGAAGGCATTTCAAATAACGATATCTACGTAAAAATATTCCATGAAGATGTCATAAAAACATACAGGAATGCCATCCAGAATTCATTCATACCAAACATTCTTTCTCAATATGATGCTTTACAATCTGAGGGACTAGGGGTCGTCACCATCCTAAATAGAGATAGAGTTCTTACAGATGGGTATATTGTAGTAGAAAGGCTTTCACCTTTTATTGTCACGTGGGATGCCTCAGCTAAAGTATCAGAACTTTCAGAGGAAAGCAGACGCCATCTTGATTATTTACTACGTCTTTTTAGGTATGGATTAACAAATCCTTCAAGTGTTCCTCTAGATCTTCATATAGGAAACTTTGGACTCAATGCAGAAGGTAATCTTGTTTTACTAGATTTTATGGAAAAATCTGAAGACGAACCTTATGCTTTTAGGTTATATGCGAAAATACACGCTCAAAGCTTGTCCAATCGTTCTACAGAGATTTATCAGGAATTTAAAAATGTTGCCAAAGAACTAGCAGATTCTAATCAATCGCCTATTGCTAGTTTAGTCTATGAACTAATGTCTGAGGTTGATAGGTAGAATTGAAAGAGGTTAGGGAGGAAATCTAACCTCTTTCACGGCAGGACACCTGTTAGATATTATTCATCTAGCAGGTTCATTTCTATTTATTCAAAATAAATGAGTTAACGAATGTGTTGTAGTGATTCTCGTTATAGTTTTGAACTTCACATTCCATAGCCATAAGATAAAGGCTATTTTTTACCATCATAGCTCTTCCCTTAAAGTAAACGGTACCACTTCTAATAAAGAAGTCTAAAGCTTCATGCCCTTGAACCAATACCAGATCAGCAAATATAAGTTGGTTGCCAGGATTATGAGTCAATATGCCATTAAGGAATGCTTCTAAGCTCATATGAGCAAATCTTTCATCTACAAAGTCTGGATATTGAGCAATGAGGAGCATAAATACAGTTTTTGGATCTGTTGATGATATATAAGCATCATACTTAAGATCATATCCTTCTTCTGGCATGCTCATTTTTTCTGAAATGTGCTCTGGGGATTTAGGGAACTTCATTTGGCATTTTCCGGAAGTAGATTGAAAATCTTGCCAATTTTTACCCATTGTTAAGCTACTAGCATCGACTGCTGCGATCTCTGAGTTGTCATCAGCACTCACACTTAAAGGTGATAGTAACGAACAACTACAAAGCAAACTAAGCATTAATTTTTTATTCCACATACATTCCCCCAAACTATAATATTAAATTTTTATCCATTAACAAAAAACAAACCGATAAGCCAAAAAAATGCGATCAATATCCCAAACGATAGAAGAATGTTCAAAATAGATTTCCAAGAGGAAAAACCTTGAACCTCAGCTAAAGATTGTACTAAAAGCACTAAAGACCAAACTGACATCACTGTCTGTGTCAGAAAAACACCCATTAGAAGAAGCGATTCTTTTTTCGTGAAAGAAGCTGTTTCAAAAAGGTCAGTAAAGAGCACCTTATCAAACATCACGATAAGAATTGCCCACATTAGTATGCTAATCACGTTCGTGACATTAGACCATGATACTGCACATCGAATTTGTAGAAAGGATGACATTCCACCAATCCATTTCCCAGTCAAATATAAAAGTCCACTAGCAACAGTAATACCTATCATCCCAGCAAACAAAGAAAGAAAGATACTGCCAAGCAGAATACCCACCAAACTGTATGAAAAACCTAAAGACATGTTCTGCGCTACTTGCAACATCGCTGGTAATCCATTGATGACACACAATGTAATAAACCTGTATCTTGGATCATGTGTAACAACAGCTCTAATTGTTTGTTTAGGATTTGTCCACATCCCCTTCCAAGGATTCACCGTCAACTTCTCCATCATAAGAACTCCTTAACAAGGGCGCAATGCTCACGTCCCCTTGGACTAATCTTATAATTAAATAATTTATTATTACAACAAATTAATTATAATTAATTGCAATTATCGCAAATTAAATACAATTAAGTTGCTTATTTTTAAAATAAAAAAACACCGAAATTAATTTTTAATCGCGGTGTTTTGTGAGAATTTTGAAGGTGATTATTTAGAGTATTCTGCATTTGAAGAGTCGGTATCGGAGTCATCATCTGAATCTTCCTCTTCATTTTCTTGATAGTCACTATCCTCCTCCATAATGATGACATCGTCATCAGAATCAGGAGTAGAAAGCTGAATATTAGATGAAGGAGAAACATCCCCTGCAATTTCTTGGTTATGGCTAAAAGCGGGAGCCATCAATATACATAGGGCTAAAACAATCCGTCTCATAAGAACCTTATAGTTACTACCTAAAAAATGTTTATTTTGATGAAAAAGGTATTTTTTATCAAATTCTGAAAAATAAAATCACCAAAACGACACATGTATAATAATTAATTGAACAATTAAAGATAATAGTATATAAAGATATATAAGGATAATTATATTTTCGAGGAGACGCTGAGATGAGTCCTAATGTCAATAAATCCACAACCAGCCCTAGTCCTAAAAAAGTAGGAAGAACTTCTAAATTTAGAAAAATGAAGGTCTATAAGCCTAGAGCTAAGAGAAAATCGACAAAAGTTGAACCAACAAAAGCTATAGAGAAAGTTCTAGATAAGCAACATCTAGCACTAGTAAAACAACAAATGGCAGATCTTGAGCATAGACTAAGCTCAGACATTGGAAGCTTTTTAGTACTTTTAGAGCAAGGCAATCCTGAGCAGATAAGACTTGCATCAATAAAAGCTCGATCTGATTACGCAAAAATAAGCTCTGAGATGCAAAAGCTTGCTAACGAGCTCTCAGGAAACTTCCCAGAGTATGTGCACAATTTTTTAAGTAGTATCGATAATATTCTCCATACTGGGGTAAATTGGATCGATGATGCAAAAATGAACGATTGTTACAAGGCAACTCAGCAACTAGAAGCTGCTCTAAAAATCAGACCATCTAAACAGCATCTGTAAAATACTTCTGTAAATCCTCGTAAATAAATTCGTAGCCGCTTTGCTTTAGTCTTAGCGGCTCTACATTTGTAGAGCGCAAAATGAGAGCATCAGCTCTCTCACCTAGCACAATCTTAAGAAAAAAACTCGGAATAGGCATAAAGCACCCCTTATGCAAGGCCTTTGCAAGCATGCTAGCAAATGTTTTTTGACAAGTAGGTGAAGTAGAAACAATATTAACAGGTCCTGATAGATTCTCATTTTTTATGCAGTGATAGATAGCGTAGATAACATCATCTAAAGCAACCCAGGAATACACCTGGGAACCTGAACCAAGCCTACCTCCCAAACACATTCTAAAGACAGGGAGGATCTGAGATAGCACTCCACCTTGAGGATCCAAAATGAGACCGAATCGAGTCTGGACACAGCGGACGTCTTTGGATGACAGCACCCTTGCTGCCTCCTCCCATTTAACACAGAGGTCTGCCAAAAAATCCTTTCCGGGAGGACTATCTTCATTTACAATCTCCTGACCACAGTCTCCATAGAATCCTATCGCAGAAGCGCAAACAAACACCTTAGGATGATTTTTGCATCTGGACATAGTCTTAGATAAAAGCCAGGTATCTCTACATCTACTTTTAAAAATGTTGTCTTTTTGATCTTGTGTCCAGGCTTTAACGCCGATGTTCTCTCCGGCTAAATGCACAACAGCATCAAACCCATCAATGCTTTGAGGATCCATCTCATCTTTAGATGGATTCCATCCTATAATCTTGTTTTTGACATCACTATCACCTCTTTTCAAAGACCACACATCATGACCTTGAGATTGCAAAAAAGAGCTGAGCGCTCTGCCAACCAAACCGGAAGATCCAGACAACAAAACCTTAAGTGGTTTTGTATCATATCTATAAAATACTAGTAGATCATTTTTTATTCGTTGATGAACAAAAGAAAACACTCGATAAATTTTTTTTTGCATGGATCTTTTCGATATAAAGATAGGAAGCTTATACTCAACTTTATCTTTAACGACACAACCTCCCTCTACCGACTCTACAGATCGGGTATGTCGACAGTATCTTAAAGGTCCAATATTCAGTTTGTGGACAAACTCTCCCCTATCAGAAACAGCCTCATACTGTATAACCCAATCAACATGAAAGGGAGCTTTACCTATGCGCAGAATAGTTTTAGACCCTGACTTTTGGCTAGACCCCCTAGCGATCAATTTAGCATTCAGCCAAGTAGGGATCATCCTCTCAATAGAAGCATCTTGAAGAAGAAATGTCATTATCTTCTCTTTGGAATAAGGTAAAAATGACTCGTAAGTAAAAGTATACATACCTACATTACCCTTTGTTATGCGACCAAGTTTTATAATACTCTAAGGCAAGATTCCGAGCTTCATTGTGATCGACTACTGGATGAGGATAAGTTTTTCCAAGGGTTACACCCGCTGAGCGCAGAACATCCTCCGGGGCAAGCCATGGTTTGTGTATCCATTCATTAGGCAAGTCTTTCAGCTCAGGAACAAAAGCCCTAACGTATTGACCTTCGGGATCAAATTTTTCTCCCTGTATAACAGGGTTAAATATACGAAAATATGGGGCTGCATCCGCTCCACATCCACCGACCCATTGCCATCCGAATGCATTATTGGACAAATCAGCATCTACAAGAGTATCCCAAAACCACTTTTCTCCCTCTTGCCAAGGAATGAGTAAATCTTTTACTAAGAAGGAACCTACAATCATTCTGAGTCTGTTATGCATCCATCCAAGCCTCCATAACTGTCTCATCCCCGCATCAACTATAGGGTATCCTGTTAGTCCTTTTTTCCAAACCCCAAATAACTTGGCATTCTTTTTCCAAGGGAAGTGCTTAAACTCCTCTCGCAAAGGGCTCACATCTGTATGGGGAAAATGGTACAACATGTGGTGAGCGAATTCTCTCCATATAAGCTGACGAAGATAGCTAGATCCCTTCTCTCCCGAGGCCTTCTCAACGACCTTCCATACTTGAAAAGGTGATATCTCTCCAAAATGAAAATGGGGAGCAAGTCTTGAGGTAGCGTCCATATAAGGGTAGTCCCTATGTGTCGAATATTCAGCAACATTATGTGCTGCAAAATATTTCAGCCTTTCTTTTGCTCTTTCCTCCCCTGGCATCCATAAAGTATAAAACTCCTTATCCCAAGGAATACTTGGCAAAAGGGCTAGTTCATCTACTTCTAAAGATTGTATACTGGTATTAACTTTATTAAGATGATCAGGCTGCGCAATTGGAGGACGAGGAACTGGCATCTTAAGACAAGCTTTATAAAAGGGAGTATAAACCTGATAAGGTTCATTTTTTCCGTTGAGAACAGAGCCAGGAGTGAATAGCAAGTTGTCATAGTAACCGTGAAAACCGATCCCCTCCTTTTGAAAATAGCCACTAAGCTTATCTTCTGAATTTCTTGCAAAAGGCTCTACTCGCTTATGATAGAAAATAGCCTCTGCACCAGTTTCCTCTATCATCTCCTTTAGTACTGTCAAGAACTTCCCTTTTCGAATAATAAGCCTGGATCCTTTTCCTTCATATGAAGAGCAAAGACTTTTCAACGAATGATGAAGCCACCATTTACTTGCAGAGCCCATGGACCAGGGATGTTCATCTTCTTCGGAATATATGTATAAGGGAATAACTTCATAACCTTGCTTAACTGCATCCCGCAATGGCATATGATCGCTGATTCGAAGATCTTGCGTTAACCATAAAAGACAAATTTTTTTCATAAAAAGATCGTATTGTGAAATAAAATAAGCGTAGAAAAACAAATGTTTGTTTCTCTACGCTTTTTAAGATACTCTTTTTAAAAGATTATTTGCAGCAAGATCCGCCTTTTCCTTTTGGAGTACTGCAGCTTGATGCTCCACTGCACTTAAGTTTGCGGATAGTCCAAAGACCTGCAAGACCCACGATAGAATAAATTAAACGAGAAAAACCTGTTGTGTTACCACCACCAATCCATGCTACTAGGTCAAATTGAAAAAATCCCCAAAGTCCCCAGTTAATAGCACCGATGATTACTAGCAATAAAGCTATTGTGTTTACGAGTTTCATAACTATGATCTCCATAAAAAAGTTAAAATAGTATACCAAGGCAAAGCCATATCAATACCCTATATAAAACGTATATATATTAATTTTCAACTTTTGTCACTATTTTTTTTATTAAAACATATATTTTTAATTTTAAAAATTGACGAAATCTCACAATTACTATAGTTTTTTTTAATTTTAAGTTTAAGGATTATTATGAAAATATCGATCGCATTATTTCTTTGCACACTTTTATCTTCAGTCTGTTCTTATTCTCAAGACTATAAAGAAACATTATACAACGACTGGGGGCAATCGTTCACTATAGATGAAGTGTTATACGAAGAAAAAACAGAACTACAAGACATGTTTTTATTCAAAAACAAATCCTTTGGAACAGTACTAGCTTTAGATGGCTGCATACAACTGTGTGAAAAAGATGAATTTATTTACCACGAAGCATTGGTTCATCTGCCGATGTTCTCGCATGACAATCCAGAGCATGTGCTCGTTATCGGTGGCGGGGACGGGGGGATTATCCGTGAGGTACTAAAACACAAACAGGTAAAAAGTGTTACTCTTGTAGAGATAGATGGCTCCGTTGTTGAGTTCAGCAAAAAACACTTGCCTTTTGTTTCAAATGGGGCTTTTGCTGATGCCAGACTCAAGGTGGTGATAGAAGATGGATCCAAGTATGTTAAAGAAACAAAGCAGCTATTTGATCTTATCATTTGCGATTCTACAGATCCTTTTGGACCTGCTGCATGTCTTTTTACGGAAGAATTCTATAGGGACTGCAAAAATATCCTTAATGAAAAGGGAATATTTGTTAATCAATCAGGAGTTCCTTTCATGCAAGCTGATGAGCTAAAATTAATACACACCAATCTTTCTATGGTATTCAATTCAGTAGATTTTTATCTTGCTGCAGTGCCTACCTATGTAGGAGGACAAATGGCTCTTGGCTTTAGCTCGAATTATAACTATTCACCAAATGCATCTGCGTTGAAACAAAAAATAAGCTCCTCAGGCATTTCGCTTCGTTTTTATAACGAAGAGTATCACCTTGGAGCCTTTAATAAGCCTACTTTCATAAAAGAAGTTTTAAAGTAAGAAATCTACACTTCTTTTATCTTTTTAAAACAAGCCCTTGCTCCTAAAGAAAGTTTTGGAAGGAGGGCTTGATGATACTTCTTATCAAGTGCAAACTTTATTTCAGCTAGAATAAGCTCTAAGTTCTCTATAAATTCCATGTGAATATGAGACTCATATACTCCATTTATTAAACAGGCTAAATTATCCAATTCTAGATTTGTTCTTTTATCTAAAAGAGGAATAATAGCTAGTCCTAAATTTATTAAATTCGCTGTGGCCATTTGAGGATTTGTCGTATAAGAACCAACAGTAAGAGTTACAATTTCAGACATCTGAGCCGTAGATACGCCTGATTTAAAGCGCAAACATCTCAAACATCCTTCTAAAATAGCTTCATCAAAGACAACAAGAGCGTATTCTACTGAAAGCTGAGTATGTTTAGATTCATCTTTATGCGCTACAGACATCTCATACTGCTCTCGCACTTTTCCATAATGGAATGCAAAACCCATCAGAATACGGCAATATTGTAAAATAGAGTCTGTTCTGGATTCAGTCTTGATTTTCTCAATAGCCGAACCAAGCACTTCTGCCGTAGAATCCATATTATAAGAATCAATCGCTATATAAGGATACATAGAGTATTCTAAAGCAGTCTTCCCCCTGCATCCGACTAACTTATCCATCTTCACATAAAAGTTTAGACAAATTCCTTTTATAACATCCAGTTGATCGACTAAGGATTGAGGTTTATTTGGTATATGTCTAGCTGTTTGCAAGATATTAGGAATGAATACATACATCATCTTTAACGGAGCAAAAAGTCCTAATCTTTTCAAATCAACATGCGTTGGATTTAACATAATTTCAGATAAGAAATACCCTGTATTTCTTTCGATTGTTTCATCTTCGTTGTTTATTCGGGCGATTCGTTCTATATTATCGATTGCCGGTATAAGAACGGATGGATTTTCGAACTGAGAAGTAGCTGCCACACAAAGAATAGTTGATCCGATCTTAGAAAGTAGATCTATTGGCATTGTTGGGTTGATATTATCGCAAAAAAACCTCATTAAAATTTCAGTGCTCTCCACACTTAAAGAATAGGGTGTATTATAATCTTTTTCTGTGCCAAGACTTTTGGGCTCATAAGCGGTAACTTGGGTCATATTCAACAGAACTAATTTAAGGACTGTTTCCATTTGATTGTCATCAATCTTTCTAATTGGACCATACATCTTAAGTAAATGAAAAATACTATCAAAATCGATTCCATCTGGATTAGTTGATAAAAAAACAGGAATAAGAAAATCTAAGATCACCATTTGCATCTGTTGCCTTTCTTTAGATTCTAAAGAGTCAATAGGCAGAGAATATAACGCACAAGAAACTATCTCTAGAATATCGCCCCTAGAGCACTGTTTACTTAAAATTAAATAATTAAAAGCCATGAATGCAGAGAAATTTTGGGTAAACCTTTCGATTACCCCTTTATCTATAACTCTATTTAACATAGTACTTGCTTTGGAGAGCTCGGATTGATCAAAAGATGCTATAAGACAAAACATCCCAGAAATAGCGACCATATGATCCAGATCCTGATCAGAGATCTGCTCTTTATCTAGAAGGTGATGAACACCCTCTCTGCATACACCAATAAGGTCTGACAAAAGAGGTATTACTACAATATTTGCTTCCGCGAACAGATCTTTAAATATTTCTATAGATTTTATGTTTTCAGCACTTGGCGCTTCTTTAAGACACAAAGAATGCCAAAGGACTCTGCAGTGTTTTGCAAATAGCTTATTTGCGCATGAGTACATAAAGTCTGGGTATTTTCTTGCGCGAAAAAAGTCTAAATTTTGTTTATATAATTCCAAATCTATTTTTTCAAAATGCTGATCATATACTTTTGACAGCAACGCTATCTCCTCTGCTGAGAAAGTAAATTCTCCACTGAGGACAAACTTTTGATAAATAACTTTAGCCTGGTCTAACGATATTTGTGATAAGGGCTGCTTTAATTGAAGCTGAGCTAATTGAATAAGATGAGACTTAACCTTGGAGCCTATCTCTTTACGAAGCATCCAGCAAATAGAAAAAACATCAGCTGCCGCATCAGGTGTTGTACTTTTTAAGATCGCCATCAAGTCAGAACGCAGATTATTCTTCTTAACTTCACCATCAGCAGCCGAAAAGCAATTACCCTTACGTTCTGCGACCCATTTTGCTGTGCTATAGTCCTTATTTAAAAGAGACTTTCTAATAAGTATAGAAGCTAAAACTTCTATAGATTCACTACCAAGAAGATTATAACACTGCATGATCCTTGGAAAAAGATCTTCTTTTTTAGCATTTTCAAAATAAAACCTATAGCATGAGAGAAGAGATCCTTTGAGAGGTTCAAAATGCACAAGCTCTTCCTTGGATTCTATCATTTCAAAAAGAGCAGTCAATAATGTGGAAGAAAGGTCTCTGGAATTGACTATCATATCAGCAAGCTTCAAAGAAAACACGTCTCTGTCTGCCTTATCCATAAAACGTAAAATAGCATCAGGATCATGAGTCATTATTTTACCAAGATAAACGGTCATAAACCTGTCATACAAACCATGAAATGCCTCTAAAGAACTAACAAAATCGGAATGCTCTATCCTTTTTATCTGCTCATCTATGGCTTTGTATAAAGGAGTTTCGGTCTTTAACGTATTTACAGACTTGTCGATCCTTTCTAAAAGAACATTCAAAACCTCTATAAAGGAATCACTAATTTCTATTTTGTTAAATTGCTTAAAAACCACAAGCTCTTTTCCACTAGCAACAGAGTGCCTCATCAACGATAGATAATCACTGTGACTTACTACTTCCATAACCTTTAAAAGAGGAACAATCTCTTGTAATAACGTAGAATCCTGCTGAAGTAAAAACTCCAATAACATCATATAGTTATGTTTATCAATTCCTAGGCTTGTAGAGGTACTGCACAGACTTAAAAACTTCTTCACACAGCAAAGATCCGTTTGTAACAATCCCTGCAAGCACTGCTTAACTTGAGGGCGCATAGAAGCAGTAATAGATCCATCTATTCGAATTTTATCAATTTGAGATAAGATCAAATCAGAAGGAAGCCCCCTTTGCGTCATATCCCAAAGATTATCCATTTGAGCAGAAAAAGAAGATAATAATTCCATCGATTCCAGTATCGACGGCCTTAAGACCTCTGTATCAATTTTAGCTTTGTACCCCTCTATAAGTAGCTCTTTACGCAAGTCAGGTCTACTGCGAAACAGATCGTATACCTTAAGATAAATCTGAGTTGTTAACGGCACCTCTTTAACTTTATTCATCACCTGCGCGCATATCTCAGCACTTAGAGTTTTGTTTTGCGCAACATGTAAAAAGCTGAGTAAATCCATCTTTTGATTTGCTAGATCAAAAGTTTCTGAATGTAGAAGCTCAACAATTTCACTCGATAAACTTTTTTGCATAGGACTTCCTATAAAAGAAGTGATCAGCGACAGATAAGAACCTACATCAAGTTGTTTTTTTTGCCTTAATACACACAAAACAGGTAAAAAACGCTCTAGGTATGTATTAACAACAACTGCTTGATCAGAATCTCTTTGGATGACACTTACTATGCCATCGAGAAGAGAGGCGGAAAGAGATTCCTCCAAGGCACCATCATGAGGCGATAATAAGATACTCTCCATGTAATGTTTAAGATTATCTGTAGGTATCTGCTTTAAACCTTTTTCAATACAGCGACTCCAGAAAAGTGGATCGGATTGAATCACATTAGATTGCATAGAAGGCTTTGTCTCACTTAGACAATCCAAAGCAAGCTGAGGAAAAACATCAGCAAGTGACCTTAAAAATATGGGAACTTCATTTCTTTGAGACTGCCCTTTAAGATGTAAAAACATGCTAACAACAAAAGAAGGATCTTTTTCGGCAAGAGATACCGCCCAACTAATAGTGGTGAGAAAAAGTTTTTTTTGCTCAGATGTTGTTATCACATCTTTAAGAAGATCAAGACTGACACAATCCTCTTGTCTTATATATGTTGCTAAATACTCTATTGTTTTTTCAGGATTAATGAGCAAGAGATCTTGAATATATCCTTCAGGAGCAATAGTCAGAATTTTTGTAAAAACAGAGACTGGATTGTCAATCTCGAATAGCAATTCTTTATTTTTGAGCACAAGTTCTAGAACAGGTGTTTCATATAGTTGCGCAAAAGCAGGAAGGTAGATAAGAACCTGCCTAATCATACCTCTATCTGCAATTGTCCTTATCAACTCTTTCATACACGCCTTTTGCTTATCTGCAAGTGGGCTGCTTTCTTTTAAATCAAACAATTCAGAAACTAAATCAAATATTTCCAATAGTTGCGCATTTTCTAAATGAGGAGCCAGATCATTAAGATAAGAAAGGATATGATAAGTTTCTAAGCACTTTTTACTTTTAAATAAGCTAGCAAGAGAACCGTAGGCAATATTGATTTTATCAATACGATTTAGCAAAGAAACTTTCATCATGACAATCAAGTAACTGGGAAGTAAAGAAGAATCATTTTCAATACTTGCCATATCCTGAGAAATTAAGTGAAAAAAATGTTCTCTATCACTATCTGATGGAAAAAATTTCAGCTGATAATCTTGTATTATTTTAAGAACATCGTGATTTAATGTATCTCCAAAAGCGCTATGATTTCCCATCCAAAGACTCAAAAATCGAGGCATCTGGGTTATGACTTCATCTATCTCATAAGGAGTTAATAAACTCTGAGCAAATCTCGCTTCCATATAGGATAAAAGGATCATATCCTCAAAACAAATACCAAGTTCTGCATATCTTTTAAGATAAATTCCTACTAGTTCTTCAAAAACTGCCGAAGGCAAACAGGATCTTAGCCTACAGGCAGCTTCTATTACTTCAGCAGAGCTTGATTGCTCACTGAAAACAAAACCTTTAGATGAATCAGATATGGCAGTCATTCTCACATTAAGACCAAAACACGAACCAACCCGTGTATCACTTGCGACAACAATATGAGATAATACGGTATAGCAATCATCTATGATATCTAAAGGAATCTTAGTCCTTACCAAAGCATCACAATATTTAGGAAAGATACTCTGCCAAGAAGGATGAGAGAACTGATTGTTCATTAAGGCTGCTAAACAGCTTAACTTTTCTTTTTTTTCTGTAAGATCTCTAAAAGATTCTGCATTCATTTCTAATTGTTTTAGAAGTAGTTTTGCCGTTTTGTAGGTATTAAAATATACCGCCAGTTTGAATTCTGGAGTTTGCCCTTTCTGGTTGATAAAATCGAATAATGGATGAGATGGACTTGAATCAATCACATAGGCTCTTTCGGGCATATTTAAAAGAATGTAACAGATCTTTTCATTATCTCTGTGGTATACCAACGAATCGATCTTAGGAAACTTACCCCTTGTAATTTCATAAAAGAGCCTTTTATATCCTTGAAACATATTGGGATCAAGCACCACCAGTTCTCGATTTTTCACTAGTTTTTTCACCTCGGAAAAATTCCAGTCAAAAAGAGTGGAAAAATACGGACGCATCTTAAAGTCTATTTTTCCAGCTAGCGTATTTAATACAAGCTCAACAGCATCGTGACCGAATGACATCGCATCTATCGACTGAAAAGAGGCTTCCTCTGAACCGCAACTTCTATCAGAACCTGAGCTTGACAAACTTCCATTATATGGGGATATCGATCTTGATGTGGCAAATCCTTGTTCCATAGGAAATTGGACAGCTATATCAAGATCAATCCCTGTAGGCTTACCTTGAGCGTCTATAAGTCCTGAAAACGAATAGATGCACTTGGATTGCTCAAATAATGGACTAAAGGCCTTATAGACCCCATGTGTTAGACCAATAATATTTTGAGCTCTTTCATGCGTATAAATACAGCCATTTTCACCTCTCCACACCCATGACTGCTCATACGGTATATCAGGATTCATAATCTCAAGAGCCCTTAATCCTAGGACAGAACAAAAAAACCTAAAAAAATTTGGAATAGACAAAGAAGGATGGAATCGACAGCTTTTCAATACCACATCAAGATCAGATTTTACTTCCTCACCAAGCATTAAAGCCGTGTTTACACTGCCCCGTAAAGTTACTCTACAAGGAGCCACGCATAGACGCTCTGCTCTTTTAGATACCTCCTTCTCTACTAAGGGATCCCCTGAAATAAAGAATAAGCAGTCGGCACAGCTTTGCACAAACGCGTTAACAACATCGACAGCACTCCTTGCAGCATAAAGATGATTAGAGCTTTTATGCTTTATATAGACAACCCTTCCAAACAATCCTTCAACTTCAGCTTGCTGACGATCATCTAAAATCACTTCTGAAAGGGGCGCCTCGGAAGGTATCCCAATTTGACAAGGGTTACCATATGAAGCAAACTGAGTACAAGATGGTATTTTCGATGAGGAAGATCGAGGGGTATGTGAAGACATAATTTTAAATTACCGCAAAACATTAAAAACAACTATTTTAACACACAACTAATTAAAATAAAAGAACATGAAAAATAATTAAAAAATCAAACTATTAATTATCGATTTAATTAAAAAAACCCTTCCATCTTCAAATTCTCTTGAAGACACGCAAGATGAAATGCATGCATCCTTAATCGCATAATCATAGGGGTATTCAAAGTGAACACCACTTAAAACAACCTTACCCACTCCTACTCTGGAAGATACGATTGCAGCAGGGGATCCGGGAAGATCCTGATAGCAACCAATTATTTTAGAATTGGATGGAAGTGGCTCAGTAAATAAACATCCGCCATTATAATATATATAGACAGAATCCTCATCTATACCCACTTTTGCTAAAAGCGCCCCTATTGGGCTTTCGTAGCTATAGGCACCATCAGCCAGCGCAGGACCGATTGCCTTGCCAGAGTAAAATTTTAAATACCTCTCTCCAAGAACCTCAAGAGCTCCCCCCTTCTGAAACTCAATACTATCGCAAGCAAAATAGGCTCCGGCACATATGCCAAGATAAGATCCACCATTTAGAACAAACTCTCTGATATTTTTCATTCCATTATGTGTAAGTTTTTTAAGAAAGGGAAGATCCCTTCCACCCGGCATGATAAAAAGGGACGTAGTACTTACCCACTGCCCCTTTATCACATCGCAAGAGTCGATCAGCTTCACAGAAACGGATCCGCAATCAAATATTCGGTGTATTTCCTCTGTAAGCAACCTAACGCCTAGAGTATCTACCCCCTCATCCAGATAAATTACTATGTGCTTTTTCACAGATCCCATCTTTTCCTTTTGACTAGATAAGCATGAACCTTTATAAAATACCCCTTTTCACAGTTTTTAACTAGTATTCAAAAAGATTGTAACCAAGAATAAGCCATGTCACATTTTGATGAAAACGACCTAATCAAGCTTATGAAATTAAGTCGCATCGACTGCTCAGCGGAGGAAAAACAACGTTTTTTTAAG
>VGMB01000001.1 GCA_016866585.1 Chlamydiota bacterium | reverse complement strand
TCAAAAAAGAAGGAAAAAAAGTAATTTTGGCTGCTGGTGATACTTTTAGAGCTGGAGCTATAGATCAACTTTCTCATTGGGCAGACCGTATCGGAGTAGACATCATAAAATCCAAGCCTAATGGAGATCCATCAGGAGTTGCCTTTGATGCTATATCTGCAGCTAAGGCTAGGGACTGTGATGTCGTCATAATAGACACCGCAGGAAGACTACAAAACAAGACAGACTTGATGCAAGAGCTAGAAAAAGTAAGAAGGATCTGCGTAAGACAGATTCCAGATGCCCCCCATCAGACGTTACTAGTCCTTGATGCAACTACAGGACAAAACGCCATAGATCAAGCTGAAATTTTTCATAAATTTACACCCCTTACAGGAATCATTCTTACCAAGTTAGATGGCTCTGCAAAGGGAGGAATCGTATTATCAATATACAAGAAACTTGGAATACAAGTTCAATGGATTGGCGTTGGTGAAGGAGAAGATGATCTAGTTTCATTTAATCCGAAAGAATATGTAGATGCTCTTTTTGAAAACTAATTAAAGCACCTCTATATACATGTTTACTCCACTAGAGTGAAGCTTTGGTTTCTTAGGGAATGTCGCACTTAGCGGTTCAATGCAAACAAATGATGCCCCAGAAGGATGATATACTTGAAAAGAGCTTTCACTTGTCTGAGACTGGTATTTAATTTTCAATTTATGAGATGCCGTTAAAAGCATAATTTCTGAAACGGAAGAGTGATTTTTTGGATAAAAACCAAAATCCATATCACCAGTAATAGGCATGTGGAGTTTATTTTTTTCCTTCCACTCATTAGGAATTTCCAGTTTTTGATCTCCACTATAATAGTAATCTTGAGTGTCTGAAGATATAATACTTGGTCCATTAGAAAGATTATAATAATAATGAAACCCAACGACGGAAGAGCTTTCTGCATCTACCGACAGCTCTATAAACAATCCATTCGAAGAGATCTGTACATCCATATACATTGAAAAATTAAAACCCTCTAAAGAAGAAAGTAAAACATCATTCCAAAGATCATTACCAGATATTCTAGCGTGCAAAGTAGTCTCTGAACTTTTACAATTCCATGGAGCATACCTTGCAATACCATGTGAAAAAGGCTCCTTAATTCCTTTAGCTTTTACCTTAGCAATATGAGGGAACCTTTCTTCAAAAAGGACAGGCGTAATAAATTCTTCTTTTCTATGATGAAAGTGAGGTCCTATTAAAGCCCCCAGACCAGCAGACCTTTCTTCAAATAAATTCCGCGTTGATTGATCTATAATTTCTAAATCACCTTTTTTAAAACTAACAAGATTCATTCCTTTATCGGAAGCAAAAATTGCCTGAAGGGGCTGTCCATCGTTTGCTATTGATCTTAAAATTACAGTCATATCACCTCACTAGAAAACATATGGGAGTATTTTATATGGAACTTTCTGACAATATCGCTTCCAATCCTCACCATATTTTTTAGCACATCGGGCATCATCTCGAATCGATCTTTCGAGCATGATTGTTGCTAAAAATATCAAATAAAAATAAGGAATAACGTGATTAAACAGTACTGGAATACTCCAAAAAAAAGCTCCTAAAAACTCTGGCACATAATGAAAATGCCTAGAAATACCCCAGAAGCCTGAAGCCAATAACAAGTTCTGTTTTTGCTCTCCTGTTTGGGTAACATAATTTGCAATTATGAGCTGAGGCTGTTTTTTCCAAACCCTACACTCACCATTCATCATTCTTACTTGCTGTCTTTGTCTATCGGCAAAGTATGTCAAAAGAATAGAACCTGTTCCGAGCATAAAAATTGCAGCGAAAACAGGAAATCCAAGTACGTGCGGATGATTTACTAAGTATAATGTAGCAGATGGGTATACTCCAGGCAGCCAAACCATCGAACCCCAGCATATATAAAAGCCAGCTCTATCATGCATTATATCTATCGATCCCAAGTAGCCGGTCTCCCAGACAAAAAATTTAACTAAATAAACAAGCTGCAGCATAACAACCAGTAGCATAGCATCTGTAAGTCCATAGAGCTCATGCTGTTTCGCAGCAAAGGAAATTACAACAAATCCCCAAGCAACCAGACCAAATCTACAGTTGATAAACTTTTTCAGATGAATGCCAAATACCCTAGGATACAATTCAGTTCCCCAATAATAATCAAAAACAGGATTTCCTGAAGAACCTGAATCCGAAGAAGAAGGCCAAAAACGACCTTTGAAATATAAGAACAGACAAACAACAAAACTTAATATATTGAGCGCACCCAGAATCTCTCCAAAATGATCATAAATCAAGGTTTTAGAAAATAAATTAAACCTAAATGAGCATGTATAATAAAGACCTAATGAAACAAAAAAAGACTGAGGACCATTTGCCTTGTATACTGGAACATTAGCTTTTTGGGTTAAAGGCCCATAAAAAACTTTACCTGGTATGAATCTCATGATTAAGATTTGAGCTAAAGTAAAGACAGCTATAGCCTTCCATGCAATAGCTGAACCCCAGAAAACAGGAGCCCATATTTTATATACACCCGTTATAAATCCATTAGCACTAAAAAAATGGCATAATTCGGCAAAAGAACCAGCCAAATGAACATTAACAAACCATAGTATAATAACAATTGGAGGACAAAAAAACATCAGCATTAAGGGAATTAAAGTTTTCCTAAAAAAAACTTTCATCCACTGAGCAGGAAATACCAGCTCCATCTCTTCCTCCAATTTTATATACATCCTTTTGTTGTCATAGAATATTTTAAAGTTTTTTATCTACATTTTTGCTTCATTTGAGTAACAAACTAATTGCAGAAAATAATCAAAAAGCCAACTGACGAATATTGAAATTTAAAAGTTTAAATTGAAAAAAAAAAAGGGAATATTTTATTTACGTATTGGAATTTAAAATTTTATTTACTAAGTTTAGTTTAGATAAACCAAGAACGACTAACAATGACAAACTTTGAGATATTTCTACACTCGCCATTTTCAAAGTCAAATATAGACGAAAGAAATAACAAAGTGTTGTTACTGCAATTTATTTTGTCTGAAATATTTAATGCTGAAAGTGAACACAAAAACAACACCCCACTACATAATATTTTTTTTCCAACGATCTCTTCATTTTACCCACTAGATTGGTCTACAAAAATGGGTCCTTTAAACAAAGTTGTGGAACACAGCCTTTTACTACCCAAGGCATTCCCGGAGCAAAAGCAGGCCATAAAAATATTTAAACACGCTCTGACAAACACAACAAATGCAATATCAAACTATATTGATATGCCCAGCGAAAATTTCGAGTTACAACTTATGCTGTATCTAAAACAGCTGTATTTAATGTTAGAACCACTGATGATTGAGTGTAAATCTGATGAAAACTTTTTATTTTTTCTCCTAAAAAATTCAGGAAAGGTTCATTCTATAACATATCCAAATTACCTTATGAATTTTTTCGTAAAGAACTGTGGTCATAACGTTGATTCTTTATGCGAAAGCATATGTGATAAATTTCATAATAGAGGATTTGCCTGCCTGATTCCTGAAATCAAGGCATTCATAGCCAATTTAAAACTTAATGCATGAATAAAACACAGATCGAATTTCAAAATCTAATTAAGATTACTTTAGAATATATAGAATCTGAATATGAACACGGGACGAAACTTTTCTGCACAACAGAAACGTATAGCTTTTTTGAAAACTCCACTAAGAACGTAAACACTAAGATACAACATACACCTGAAAACAAACCGATTATTCCTCTTAGCGAGATAATACAAGAAACATCCAAACTTGCTAAAGCCGAAAAAGAAAAGGCAACCTTAGAACCAAAAGAGGATTCAAAAAACAAGCCCCCTCATGCGCTATTACCAACAAGTCCATTACCCAAACCAACACTGGAGTTTTCAGAAGAAATCAAAAAAAGAATTGAAAAGATATTTCCGAACATAAAAATAGTAAAGGATATACCCTCAGATGAAGAGGCTAAGATACTTTCTGAGCAATGGCAAAAAAGAACACAGAATGCGGCAGTCTTAATTTTCAATTTCTCACCTACTCCAGAACATGCTTTTTTTTGGGAAAATGTCAAACGCGCTATAGAAGGTCACTTTAGCTCTTGTTGTGTTATAGAAGCACAAGAATGGGAGAAAAAAAACAACTGGGATTCTTTTTTTAAGTTGTACAAACCAAACCTTATATTAGGAACTCAAGAAATATTCAAAAATAACCACCTCCTTACTCATTTTAAAGAAATACCTAGTTCTAAAGAACGGTTTCTCCATTCTCAAAAATACCTAACCACTCATTCTGCTGCTGAATATATAAAGAACCCCAATCTTAAAAAATCTCTATGGTCAATGATATGCAAGCACCTAAGACAGGACTGATAGCAACAGTACTTCTTGATGATGCTTTATCGAAAGCTCTAAGTTACGATATACCCAACGAATTTATTAATGACATTTCACCAGGAACTAGGGTACTTGTACCTGTAAGAAACAGCATGAGACAAGCTACAGTATGGGAAGTTAAAGAAAAAACTGACGACACCCCCCAGCTCAAATCTATAGAAAAACTTCTGTCTGAAAAATCAGTTGCTACTCCGGATCTTTTGCATCTTGCTCAATGGATCTCAAAATATTACTGCTGCCCTCTTCACAAGGTATTAACAACAGTACTGCCATCAAGCATTCGAGGGGAAGCCAATGAAAAGCTTGGTCTATACATTAAAAAAAACACATCCCAAGAAAAACTTGTGGAACTATGCGGACAACTAAGGATATCAGATCCAAAGCAAGCATTAATACTTGATGTGTTATTACAACACCCGAATGGTCTTTTTTTATCTGATCTACTTCATGAATCTGGAGTATCTAGAAGCCCAGTAGACACCCTTATTAAAAAGAAGGTCTTATCATTAGAGAAAAAGGAACTTGATAGGTCTATAGTTTGGGAGCAAGAATATTTTATAGGAAAAAATAAACTATTGAATGATGAGCAACAAATAGCTTTAAACCGGGTCAAAGAAAGTTTAAATAAATCTCATTTTTCAACTCATCTTTTATTTGGTGTTACTGGAAGTGGTAAAACAGAAGTATATTTACAAGCTATCGAACACACCCTAAAACTAGATAAAAATGTAATTTTTCTAATTCCAGAAATCATTCTCACATCTCAAACAATAGAACGCCTTAAAAGTAGGTTCAAAGAAAAAATCGCGCTACTACATCATAGGTTATCACACGGAGAACGATTCGACACCTGGAAAAACATTTTATCGGGAAAATCGCCAATAATTGTTGGAGCAAGATCTGCATTATTTAGCCCAGTTCCAAAACTTGGACTAATAATCGTAGATGAAGAACATGAATCATGCTACAAACAATCAGACGATGCACCCTGCTACCACGCGAGAGACCTAGCTATTGTCCGTGGGAAGATATGTAATGCTACAGTAATTTTAGGTAGTGCGACTCCAAGTTTTGAAAGCTACACAAATGCATTACAAGGCAAGTACATACTAAGCACCCTTACATCAAGGCCTAATAACTTTTCTTTACCCCAAGTTCACATTGTTGATATGAAGCCTGAGTATGAAAAAAATAAAGGATTTACTCTTTTCTCTGATAAACTCTTAAAAGAAATGAAACAAAGGTTAGTGCTCGGAGAACAAACCCTCCTATTACTTAACAGAAGAGGGTACCATAGCAGTCAAATATGTCTTAGCTGTAGTCACATCATCAAATGCCCTCATTGTGAGATGAACCTCACTTTCCATCTTGGAGAAAATATCTTAGCATGTCATCTCTGCGATTATCGTGAAAAACCGAGCAAATGCTGTCCAAGTTGTGGTAAAGATGGACAGATGAAATTTAAAGGAGCAGGGACAGAACTTGTAGAGAGATCAATACACGCAATTTTTCCTGAAGCTAGAGTCATTCGTATGGATGCAGATACCACCAGAAAAAAAGGAAGCCATGAAGAATTATGTAAAAAATTCAAAAGTGGAAAAGCTGATATCTTGATAGGCACTCAGATGATTGCAAAAGGATTACACTTCCCCCTTGTCACACTCGTTGGAGTTTTAAATGCAGATATAAGTCTTCAAATTCCAGACTTTCGATCCACTGAGCAAGTATTTCAACTATTGACACAGGTTGCAGGAAGATCAGGCAGAGGAGATCTCAAAGGTGAAGTTATCGTACAAACTTTAATACCGGATCACAGTGTTTTAAAATATGCGCAAAACCAAGATTTTGAATCCTTTTATAATGAAGAAAAAGAAATAAGGAAACTTTTTTGCTACCCACCCTATGTTCACCTTATGAAATGTACTTTTACAGGAGAAAATTTGGAAAAAACCCTTCAAAAAGCCAAAGACACCAGAACTTTTCTCAGCCGCCAATTGCCTGAAACTGTCGAACTATTACCTCTAACACCCTGCGGCCATGCAAAAGTACAGGATAAATATAGATTTCAATTTCTTCTAAAAACGACCAAGGTTGTATATCTTCTTGATAAATACGAACTTATAAAAAAAGATTGTGAAAAACAAAAAATAAAATTTCAAGTTGATGTTGACCCGCTTTCCACTTTTTTTTAATTCTCGAAAAAAAACATCTTGATTTATCAATAAAATCTTTAAATAAATTTTCTAATAAGAAATATAAAGATTAAAAAACCAAGATTATCTTATGAATGAGCTCTTAAAAAAATTTCATCTTATTTTTTCTTCCGGACCTAAAGAAATTATAAAACATCTACAAGCTTATAGCAAGAAGCTACGATCTATAGACTGCCCTAAAGCCTCTAAAGATCTACTTAAAAGAATAGATAAATACCAATCTGATCTTAAAACCTATGGAATACCTCCATTTCTTGAACTAAAAGAAGTAAATGAATACATGCAGACTGGTGTTTTTTTAAAACCTGATGCCAAAGGTATAAAAAAAGGATCTTTTATAGGGATATATACTGGTGAGTATGAAATAGTGCTGGAAACCGAAACCAAAGGGAATCACTATGCGTACGATGTCGCACCAGGCATTTCGATTCAAAAAGGGCTTCTCAAATTTGTCAGGTCTAAAGGTAAAAATCTCAGCACTAAGGAAAAATACTCAATCCAAACAAATGCAGTAAATAAGGGCAACTTTACAAGATATATCAACCATAGCTCGGTAGATACTAATATTGAAGCGATGACACGAAAGCTTCCCGATGGAACAATAGAAGTATGCCTATTTACAACCAAAAAGATACTTCCAGGAGAACAGTTATTGTCCAGTTACGGAGGCCAATACTGGTCTGTTCTACCAATAATACCTGAACCCATATATGCCAAATCCTACACTTTATCGAGTGATGGCAAAATAATTAAAAACGAAATACCAATTGAAGGAAGGGCTAACTTTAACGATCCTAAACTTATAGATCTAAGAAATGCACTTGAGCTTGGCATAGATGAGCTGCCTAATGGACTAAAAAGAACAACGAGCTACAAAAAAATCAAAGAGGTGCCACCTTCATTAGACAAAAAGATCGAGCAATTTGAAGATGAGATCCTTGAAAGAGGAATGCCACTTAATTTAGAGCTTATATCATGCTCATCGATACTTCATTTTGATCTTATTCTTTCGAAAAAAGCGAAAAAAATCAAAAAAGGGTCTTTTGTTGGTGTGTATGGTGGCCGCTGGAACCTTTCGGAAAAACCACTCTCACACGACATCCAATCAGGAATAAAATATAAAGATAAACACCTAGTTTTAAGACAGGATAAGTCGTTTAACTTCTCCAAAATGATTTCGTCTTCGGAACATGGCAACCTTAAAACATCTCTTTATAAACGAAGTGATCGTAATGAATTGATTCTAGTCATCTCAGCACTAAGGGATATCTTACCTGGTGAAAGACTGAGTGTAAAATGTAAGGATATTAGGGATCAATAAATATGTTTGATGTAATAGTTGGTTATATCATCTTTGGATTAATCATTTACTTAATAATAACATTTATTTGGCCAGAAAAATTTTAATGATAAACTATAAAATTACAACAGTACTTATCCTCATATCGATTCTTATTTTAACCTCTAAGTACATAGGCTTGCATATATTTAACATTTTAAATTACGAAAAAAAGCCTTTTCTATCTTATTTCATACAACCTCTTGAAATGTTTACATATAAGATACTAAAAATCGACCATGAAAAAGAGCACACCTGGAAAGACTATCTTAAAAATAGCTTAGTATTGCTTTTTGTTGGTACAGTCTTAGTTTTTTGCATACTTTTATTACAACCTTACCTTCCACTCAATAGCAATAATTTTCAATCACTCCAACCATCATTAGCTCTAAATATAGCTATCTCATACTGCACAAATACTGACTGGCAAGCATATTCTCCTGAAAAAACGATAAGTGCATTCTCGCAAATGACAGCATTGACTGTGCAAAACTTTATATCTGCTTCTATGGGAATCGCAATTAGTGCAGCATTAGTTAGAGGCATAAACAGAAACTCTGTCTCATTTCTAGGAAACTTCTGGAGGGATGTAATTCGAGTAATATATTACTTACTATTACCCTTAAGCATTATAGCAGCTGTAGTTCTTGTTTCTCAAGGCGTTCCGCAGACATTTAATGAATTTATCAAAATAGACACCATTGAAGGAACAACGCAAACAATATATACCGGCCCCATAGCATCACAATCAGCTATAAAAGTTCTTGGTACAAATGGAGGGGGATATACGAATACAGACTCAGCACACCCATTTGAAAATCCGACTTCATTTTCCAATTTTTTTCAAATCATTTTCATGTTGTTGATTCCTACAGCACAAATTTATTTTTATGGTAAATCTGTGAATAATCTCAAAATATTGAGCACTATACTAACGACTTTAGCTGTATTATTTTTTTTAAGTGTGTATCGAGCTAATCAATATGAAGAAAGACACCCTCCTCTTGTAACATTTCTGAATTTAGAAACTACGCAAGGAAATATGGAGGGCAAAGAAGTTCGATTTGGTCCTCTCGGTTCTTGTTTATACACAGTGACCTCAAATTTAAGCTCAAATGGTTCTACTAATAGTACAATAGACAGCTACATGCCAGGAGGAACTTTTATAGCAACAGCTTCCATATTAGTTGGAGAAACCTTACTAGGAGGATGTGGAACGGGAATTTTTAGCATGATGACGATATCTATTTTATCCATGTACCTAATAGGGCTTATGTCAGGAAAAGACCCAGAATATCACGGAAAAAAAATTGATGTATTTCACATAAAAATGTCTATAAGCACCTTATTGATTTTTATTACTCTTAGTCTCGGATTAACATCTATTGCTGTTTTGTCAGACTGGGGCATTAGCGCGAAACTCAATTCTGGTCCTCGAGGTTTCACAGAAATATTGTATACGTTTCTATCTACTACAGCAAATAATGGAAGTGCTATGTTAACAAATTCTGTTAATACGCCCATGTATAACATGACAACAGCACTAGCTATGCTTCTTCATAGAGTTGTAATAATTATCTTAGCATGTGTACTTTCTGGTCATTTAAGCAGTAAAGTTGCTTCGCCGATCACAAATAAAAAACTCCAGATCTCAGGAATCACCTTCTCTTTGTTACTTTTAACACTAATTTTCATTTTATGTGGGATATCGTTTACACCGGCATTATTTTTAGGTCCTCTATTAGAGGGTAACGAATTAAATATAGGAATACTATTTTAGAGAATAATAATGAATAAGATGAAAAACGGAATAATTTCAACACTAATAATAACAGCAAACGCGATTAGAAAATTAAATCCGTTCACATTATTTTTTAATCCCGTAATTTTCATTACAGAGATATTTGCAATAATAACGAGCTTACAAGCTATATTCAATATAGGATCGAATCCAACATTTTCTGAATATGTTTCAATAGCTCTATGGGCAACAGTAATTTTTTCAAATTTTGCAGACAGTTGTTCAGAATACTTAGGTAGTAAACAACTAAAAATAGTCACACATCTAAAATTTAAACTAAAAACTCAAAAAATCTCTGAGGATGGCACGTATCAATCAGTTTCAATTTTTGATCTACGGCAAGGCGATCTCTGTGTTATTAGTAAAGGTGAATTCATACCATCTGATGGAGAAATTCAAGAAGGCACTGCTCTAATAGATGAGTCATTTGTCAATGGCTCTACGGAACCTGTAATAAAAACATTTAAACAAAATGAAAATATAGTCTATGCAGGTAGCAAGGTTATTTCGGATCAAATAATTATAAAAGTCATTTCACACTCAATTGTAAGAGATATAAAAAATGGGTTATTTACATTAAATACTATTAGCAAAAAAAAATCGAAAAACGACATAACAATTTCATTGCTATTATCAGCATTATCTCTTTTATTTATTATAGTAATCACAACCTTTCAATTTTGTTGCAAATACTACAATGTCACTATCTTATTATCAGAGCAAATTGCTTTTATGGTTTGTCTTATTCCAACAACGATTGCAGGTTTACTTCACTCCATAAAAACAGCAAATATAAGTAGGCTTCTATCGTTAAATATTCTCGCCTCAAGCAGTTCAGCAATAGAAGCCGCAGGTGCTATCGATGTCATTTATTTTGATAAAACTGGAACAATGACACATCAAGGAAGATTTGCATCAGAGATCACACCAAGTTTAGATATCTCTGAAGATGAGTTTCTTGAAAAATGTTATTATTGTTCCCTTTCTGATACATCTAAAGAAAACAAAAGTATCATAGAATTTCTTAAAACTAAGTTTCCAAATTCCATACATTCCCCACCTAAACTAAGTACACCAATACCCTACTCTGCATATTCTGGGCTAAGTGGTATAGATATAGGAGATAAATCATTTCGCAAAGGGACTGTTGAAAAGATATCTACATTTTGTAAAGAAGCTATTTCTACAGATCTATCTTACTGTATACAATCAATCAGAGAAAAAGGAGAAACTCCCATTCTGATAGCATCTCAAGAAAAAATCTATGGTATCATTCATTTCAAAGAAGAAATCAAAGCAAACTTACAAGAGAACATTGAAGAAATAAAAAGAATGGGAGTAGAACCTATTCTTTTGTCAGGAGATACAAATAGCGCAACAAGATATGTGGCTAATGAGCTTTCAATAAACACCTTTCAAGGACAGCTTTCTTCTGATGATAAGTTAAACATGATACGAAACAAACAGGATGAAGGATACATCGTAGGAATGATAGGCGATGGAATCAATGATAGAAAGGCTTTAGATGCCGCAGACTTTAGCCTTTCCATGCATGATGGATCTTACGAAGCACAAGAAGTTGCAGGTCTGATCGATTTAGATTCAGATCCGTCAAAACTTGCTGAAATAATTAAAATCGGTAAACAAATGTTTGTTACGCGTGGATCTATTACAACATTTTCTATAGCCACAGACCTTTCTAAATTTTTCATCATGATCCCATCAATTTTTTCTAATCATGTATTGATGGCTCCAAAAATCCAACTTCTAGAGTTTTCTTCCCCTGCAAGCGCTATTCTTAGCGTAATAATATTTAATGCAATAATGATTTTATTTTTGATTCCGGTATCTATACGTGGGGTAAAAATAAAAGCAAAGGCATCTAGATACACATTAAATAGAAACATAATTGTTTACGGATTAGGTGGAATCATAACACCAATATTTTTAATAAAGACCATCGATTATATTTTATCATTTTTTATACGGTAATATGAAACATTTTATACATGAGCATGTGATCCCAAGCATAAAGATATTACTTTTCCTTACTTTACTAATTGGAATTATATATCCATTATTTATACGAGGAATTGCAGTCGTTTTATTTAAAGATCAGTCAGAAGGATCCTTAATTAAGAATAAAGAAGGAAAATTTGTAGGATCTAAGCTAATAGGCCAAAACTTTTCTTCTTTGAAGTACTTTCACCCCAGGATATCTTATGCTGGAGCATATGGTTACGATGGATGTGATTCAAATGGAAGCAGTCTAGGACCATCTTCAAAAATTCTCTTAAACGTAATATCAACCGAGTGTGAAAAATATAGAAAATTAAACGGCCTTGGACAAAGCATACCTATACCTGCAGATGCTGTAACATCTTCTGCTAGTGGTCTAGATCCTCATATAAGTACAGAAAATGCCAGACTTCAATGTGACCGCATAGCTAAAGAACGTAACGTTACGAAGGAAGAGATCTTTAGAATTGTCGAAAATTACAGTCATAGCTCCTGGATATCTGGATTCTCCCACGTAAATGTTTTAGAGCTTAATATTGCTTTAGATGAGCAATTTTCAAACAATTCAACAATAGGAATACAACCCAAAAACTAAAAAATTAGTCTATATAATTTCAACACTTTTAGCATCACCTTGCAGATAACATGAAAAAATCTTAAAATACCAAGGATAACACAATACAAACAAATATAAGTTAAAGCAACACTATGACAATCCAACCAGAATACCACTCCTACGAGGAGTTCCGGAATAGATCTCAAAAACTTTCAGAAATACAATCGCTTGGTATAGAACCATATCCAGCAAAATATCAACCCGAAGCACAAGCAGGAGAACTTAATAAAAAGTTCGAGGGAAAAGAACTTGGCCATAGTGAAGATGCGGCTGAATGCAAAACTCCTTCGGTAAAAGTAGCAGGAAGACTAGTTCTTTTTAGAGCGATGGGAAAGAATGCTTTCGGGCATATTCAAGATGAATCCGGAAGAATTCAAATAATGTTTAATCGAGACCTAACTAAAGTTGAAGGACTTGATTCTCCTGATATCACTGACATTAAATTCATCGAAAAAAAATTAGATCTTGGTGATATTATTGGTGTTGAAGGAAATCTTTTCTTCACGCAAAAAGGTGAACTCACTGTATTTGCAAAAAAAATCACCCTTCTATGCAAAACCTTACTCCCACTGCCAGACAAACATAGTGGTTTATCAGACAAAGGTGTTCGCTACAGAAAACGATGGCTAGATCTTATTTCTAATAACGACACTATTTCTACATTTCAAAAACGATCAAAAATTTTTCGTCTAATAAGAGAATATTTTGAAAAAATAGGCTTTATGGAAGTTGAAACTCCAGTACTACAAAACATGTACGGAGGAGCGCAAGCCAGACCCTTCACCACCCACTTAAACGCTCTTGACCAAGAGATGTTCCTAAGAATTTCACTAGAACTTCCTTTAAAAAAGTTGATTGTAGGTGGTTTCGATAAAGTTTATGAAATAGGTAAAGTATTTAGAAATGAAGGGATTGATAAAACACATAATCCTGAATTTACTATGCTTGAGGCTTATGCTTCATACTGGGACTACAATGATATGATGTCTTTCACTGAAAATCTTTTTGAACAAATTGCTTTAAGTCTCTATGGAACCACTAAGCTACACTATAAAAAAGAAGACTCTGAAGAAGAAATTACAGTTGATGTGAAGGCTCCTTGGAAGAGAATGAGCATGAAATCAAGTATAAAAGAATATGGAAAAATCGACGTAGACACTCTATCGGAAAAAGAGATGACAGAGATTCTGCGAAAAGAGGGTGTTGAGGAAGAAAAGCTTAAAAATGCTCCTAGAGGGATCCTAATACAGCTACTATTCGAGGAATTTGTTGAAGAGCATCTAATACAACCTCACCACATAATTGATCATCCTATTGAAACTACTCCTCTTTGTAAACTGCATAGAGATCCTATCCTAAGAAAAGAGCGATTTGTAGAAAGATTTGAAACATTTATCTTAGGCAACGAGTTTTGCAATTCATACTCCGAGCTAAATGATCCAGTTCTTCAAAGAGAACTTCTTGAAGATCAAGCTAGAAAAAAAGAAGCGGGAGACGAAGAAGCCAATCCTTTAGACGAAGAATTTATCGAGTCTATATGCCAAGGTATGCCACCAACAGGCGGTCTTGGAATTGGGCTAGATAGACTTGTTATGCTATTTACAAGTGCTCATTCAATTAGGGACGTACTTTTTTTCCCTATCATGAAGCCTGAAGAAAAATAAAATAAAAGGGCCTGGCAACAGGCCCTTTTATTTAACTAGTTTCCTTTAGAGTTTCGACATATTTAAGACCTTGCGGTGTTAAAAAAATGTTGTCCCCATCTCCTTTCTTAACGAAATTCGTTTGAGCTAACATTCTAACAATATTATCGACACTTTTATTATTTTGTCCCATAGACTGACCTACGGCGTAGCGGTCTACTTCCTCAAAATAATCCCCAAGCTTGATCGCAAGCTCTAAAACCTTAATTAGATAAAGCTCATCTCTAGTTATACTTTTTTTCATCAAATTACCTTTTCTTTTTAAGACGAGCACCACTAGGAGTATCATCTATTTCATATCCTTGAGAAAGAATATAGTTTCTGTAATGATCAGCCTCTTTCCAATTTTTTTCTGCACGAGCTCTTTGCCTAGATTCTAAAGCTTCTTGTAAATCCTGAGGAACAAAGTCCTCCTCCTCAAATATAATAACGCCCAAAACAGAATTTAAACTTTTAAATACATTTATTATCTTACATGCATCTTCCGAAGAAATTTTTGAAGCATCTAAAAGCACATTAAACTCTCTGATCGCATCAAATACCGATGCAAGGGCAACAGAGATATTTAAATCATCAGCCATAGCAGAAGCAAATGCCCCTTGGAGTCGATCTATGATAGGCTGAACCAAGGAAAAAATGCCCTCAATTTTAACATCTTTTACTCTTCGAATAAAAGCATCTAATCTATCTAGAGAATTTCGTGCTGCTTCAAGACCTTGGAATGTAAAATTTAGTTGCATTCTATAATGTGTTTGCAATAAAGAATAGCGAACTTCTCTACCCGTAAACCCTTTGGAAAGCAGATCTCTAAGTGTGTAGAAATTACCTAGTCTTTTGGACATTTTTTTGTGATCTACAAGAAGATGTTCAGAATGTAACCAATGATTTACAAAGGTTTTTCCTGTGCATGCTTCGCACTGAGCAATTTCATTTTCATGATGAGGAAACATATTATCAATCCCACCGACATGTATATCTATCGTTTGGCCAAGGATTTTCATAGCCATAGCAGAGCATTCAATATGCCATCCAGGTCTACCTTTACCAAAAGGACTATCCCAAAAAATTTCACCATCTCTTTCAGGATCATATGCCTTCCATAGAACAAAGTCACTAACCTGTTCTTTATCATAGTCATCAGCAGCAATTCGATCAGAAGCCCCGGCCTCTAATTCATCAAGTTTTAAATGGGATAATCTTCCGTACTTTGGGAATTTTTTGATAGAAAAGTATATACTACCTTCACCACCTTGATATGCAACACCGTTATCAACAAGCTGTTGAATAATTTTAATCATCTCATCAATATAATTTGTAGCCGCAGGATAAGCTTCGGCTCTTTCAATGCCTAAAGCATCCAAATCTTCAAAAAATGATTTAATAAAAGGTTCGGTAAAATCTTTTAGCGTTGTATTATTTTCGATAGCACCTTTCAAAGTTTTATCATCAATATCAGTTAAGTTCATCACTTGATTGATTCCCATACCGAAAAATTTGATGGTTCTTCTTAAAATGTCTTCAAAAACATAAGTTCGAAAATTTCCAATGTGGGCAAAATTATAAACAGTTGGACCGCATGTATACATCATAATGGTATGACCATTTTGTGGTATTACTGGCTGTTTTGTTCTGGTTTCTGTATTAAATAAAACTAATTTTTGAGGTTCTTTGTCCATGATTACCCTGATAAATACTGTTCATCCAGAAGACGATAATCTGTTTTACCTACACCAGTCAAGGGGATCTCTGCTAATTCTTTAACTTCAGCAATTTTTATAATCCTTCCCCATCCGGCATCCTTCAAATAAGCATTAATTTCATCTCTTATCAACGGAACAGTGGAAAAAAGAATCAATTCTGGCTTATCTGTATTTTTTTCTTTAACAGAAAGAGCAAAATTCTTAGTTGAAATTGCATTTGAAACTAAACCTTTAGTAGATGCAAAATGAATTATTTCATCTTCTAAACCACCTAGACTAATCATCTCGCCTCCGACTTTTACAAATCTTTTCAATCTTCCCGTTAAAATAAGATTTCCTTTGTTATCAATAAATCCCATATCACCAGACAAGTACCATCTAAGACCATCAATCTCTATAAAAGGTGAATTTTGACCAGGATTAAGGTATCCTGAGAAAACACTCGGCGCATGTATACATATTTCGCCTTCTTCTGAATCAAGCTGACGTTGTTTAGTAACAGGATTAACTATAGTGAGTTTGACTCCAGGCACGGGTTTGCCTACACCAAACATTGGCTCTCCGACTCTTCCTATAGTGACAACTGGCGAGCATTCTGTGATTCCATACCCTTCAAGAAACGTTGCATTTGGCAAGTTTAAAGCTATGTAATCCTGAATTTGGACTGCTTTCTCTGCTCCTGAAACTATCAATCTTAAGGATTTTAAATCCTCAGGTTCGGCCACAGCAAACATAGAACGGATAAAACTTGGAGCACAAAACAGAATTGTGGCTTTTGTAGTTTTGATATCTGAGACCATCCCCCTGCTATTATTAGGATCTGGTGCATAAAAAGCCCTAATCCCAATAAGTATTGGCATAAGTCCGGTTATAGAAAATCCAAACGAGTGAAAGGGGGGTAAAACGCAATAAGCTGAATCAGACCTTTTGAGCTTCACACAACTCAACCCTGATGTTTGATTAAAAAGTATATTTTCATGTGATAAAGGAACAGCTTTAGGAAGAGATTCTGTTCCACTGGTAAACAAAATTACAGCTGGATCGTAAGCCGATTTTAAATCCAGGTCAAGCTCACTTAATAATTTCTCTGTTTTTTTAAAACTTTGAACCCATCCTTTTATTTTATCCAAAAAGGATATGCTATGTCGTATATCCTCTAAATATATTAATTTTGATTCAATTTTACCGAGTGTCCTTAAGTTTGCTTTGTCTAAGAACAATCTCGAAGTCAGAACATAATTCATTTTTATAGTGTCGCTAGCATAATCTAATCCCCGCATGCCTGTGGTCCAATTCAACATAACCGGAACCTTATTAGCTAAAAGACAAGCTAGAATTGTAACGTAAGTTCCAACAGAAGCTGGTGTCATTATGCCGATTCGATCACCTTCCAACCGTGAAATTTTCTTAGATAAGACTAAAGCTGCAATTTTCAACTTTTTGTAGGTTAGTACTCCCGAATTAGCGTCACTGATAGAAGCTGCATTACCCATGTATTCACAAATCTTAAAAAAAGCTTCAGGTATAGTTTTCCCCATAGGAGCTTTTACTGGCTTTCTAAAAGGCTCTTTAGGCCATTTAAATTTCATTTGTATCGAGGATTCTTTTATCTGACGCTGATCTTTTCGTTGGAATGATCCAGATACAACTAAAAGAATATCTTCTACTGTTAAAAGATCTCCCGGAGAATAGTCTATTACATCAAACTTCCTATCGAGATAAATATGAAGATTAGCAATATCCAAAGAGTCCAATCCTAAATCATTCGATAAATGTGTCTTACGATGGATAATAGCCGCATCTACTTTCGCAAGGGAAGCAATTTCAAGTTTTATCTGATGTTCGACATCCGGAGGAACATTGATTTCAGTCACATGATTAATTGGTGATCCTGATGAAATTGCATGAGACATTGAAAGTAGCTGATCTTTCCAGCAACTATATGAAACTAAATTCAAAGGTTCTGGTCCTGGATCTGGATGATTATTATACCAATCTTCAAGGAATTTATTAAAAACAACCCTAGGTGCTGTTATAGGGAGTGTATCTGGAGCTTGTGAAATTTCAATGAGTACATGCCTTTTGGGAAGAAAGAAGATTCCACTTTTGATTAGACTCCAGATATTTCTAAACAATGTCTTTCCAAATTCGGGGCTTCTTCCCGTAGGCGCTTTTGAAAAGCTACTACCCCATAGACCTGTAGTTCTTACGAGGACTACATTCATATCTGGACAGACCTGCAGCAAATTGTGCACGAAAGATGCCCCGCCTATCTGCTCTCGACCTGTAGATTTTAGTTTACCAGCAGGATAAATAACGAAATTCTCGCCATTTTTCACTTGTTTTGAAACGTCAGCCAATATTTTAGCAACTTCTTTACCTCTCCATATGTTTGCCTTTTCTTCCATAGTAGGTATAGGAATAACCCCAACGATATCCAAGATCCATTGAAAACCTTTTAAACGATAAAAATGCTCAACCACCATAGGTTTAGGAAAATATTTAGGGCCAAGGTTGACCATTAAAAGTATAGGATCGATTTCAGCAGGGTGATTAGGAAGAAAAAGAATAGGTTTATCTTTTGAGATTGGGGTCAAATATTTAACTTTTACGTTATACCGAACCCTTAATAGGAACCTGGCAACCATAAAAAGAAAAACCATCAAAAGCTTAAATCGTCGTCCCACAGAATTCCTCCGATTAAAAATATAAAGTTCATGATGCCAAATCTTTTTTAGGAAAGTAAAGGTATTTATGCATAAATTGCATAGACAAAATTAGATTTTTTTTTGTGATTGAAAGAAATGTAAAGCAACATTATGGGAAAAACATCTCACAGCACGAATAATAACTGTGAGATGTTAAAAAGATTAAACAGATCTTGAAAATAGCTTAAGCGCTTTTGAAGATAAGATTAGTTTTAAGAGGTCTCCGATAATGAAAGGAGCGACACCTAAACCAAATGCGGACGGTACTCCAACAAATGTGGAAAGCCATGACATTCCGAATAAATAAATTACTATATTACCCACAAACATAGCCATTACAGACTTAGATACAGTTTTCTCCTTACTCATTTCGACAAGGTAACCTGTAACATAAGCAGCCGCTAGGTATCCAAAGAGATAGCCGCCAGTAGGGCCTAAAAGGCAAAGAACGCCACATTTTCCCCCAGCAAAAACCGGAAGGCCTAGTGCACCCTGTGCAATGAAGGCTGCAGTAGCAAGGAACCCTCTCTTACTTCCAAGTAAAGCCGCGATAAATAAAACCATATGGCATTGTAAAACCAGAGGGACTGGAGTAAACGGTAAAGGAACTGAAATATATGCAGACAGTCCAATAATAATGCTTCCAGCAACAACCATCAAAGCATTTTTTACCCATGATGACGTTTGAAAACGTTCAATAACAGGTACAGAAAAGCAAGCAGAGGTCATGAAATAGTCTCCTTAAATTCAAAGCGAAAAAAATATCAAATCCAACATTTATTGCCCACATTTCTTAAATTTATTTTAAAGAATATAAATTCTTTAACGAGAAACTAGGCATTTGATGTCACTAAGTGGTTATTTTGGACTGCAGTCCAATCTATACACGGTGACATGTAATCTGGCTCCATATGGCAGGACCAGCCTGGTATGGGAGAAACCAATAAAGATCCCTGAGATCTTAGAGTACAAAATTTTTTATGGTCCGATGAAATCTTAACACCTCTTGAAAAAGCATAGTGAAGTTCATAGTCTCTTTTTAATATAGAATACTTCATAGCATAAGTATTAGTTGTAGAGGGTGTTTCTCTCCAATGAGCATGCTCTGTAAGAAATAACTCTGACTTCAACCCTTTATATTGAGGTAAAAAATATTTATCTTTGTGGTCATACAAAGTTACGTAATCTACGCCAGGAATATTAATTCCTTCCCTGAGCACATTGACCCAACCATCTCTGTGTAGATAGTCATCTTCTAAAAAATAAATGATTGTATCGGAAGAATATTTATTAGCTAGAACGTGATCTAACATATGGCAGAAAGACCCGCCTTCTGTCCCATGTTTTATTTCAATAACAGGATACTTGTCCTGTTGAAGAATAAAGTGATCTCCTTCCATTGGATAGAAGGTGTCCAAAAAAAAAGTCACATTTATGTTATTTTGATTTTCTAAAGTCTGAATAAAGTTTTGATAGCACAAACGTCTAGAGAAGTCTATAGGTCGTTTTTTGTGCGCACTCACATCAGAAAAATTACAATAACGAACAAATACTTCAATAGGTTGAATCTTATCTGCAGGCATAAACTTTTTTAGAAATCTCTCGGCTTTTTCTAAAAGCATATTGTTAACTAATCACTTTTGGATCATTTCTCTTACTTGTCTACAAATGGATCTAGCTTCTTCAAATGTTAATCTTTTTAAAGCTTGATCAAACGTAAACCATCTAGCTTCTCTTATTTCTTCGGGCTGTATCTTAATTGTTCCAGTTACAACAGCAGGAAAATACGAAACAGTTTTCTCAATCCAATCCTTCATACGTCTGAACTTAAACTTCTCAACAAAAGGATCTTCCTTCAAGCATGTGTAAACCTGAAGCCCAGTCTCTTCCATAAGCTCACGGCAGGCAGCTTGAAAATCAGTTTCATTTCCGTCTTTGTGGCCTTTGGGGAAGCCCCAATGATTACCGTTTCTATGAAAAATCAGTAATACCTTCCACTCTCCTTCTATCTCGGAGAGTGGAATAATTCCAAACGATGCGTCTCTAATCATGGTGTATACGGAGCAAATATGAGTGTTGAATTATGTCCTCCGAATCCAAATGAATTCGATAGAGCAGCGTTTATATCCAAAGGTTTTGCAACATTAGGAACTAGATCTAAATCTTTAACAGCATCTTCTGGATCATCAAGATTTATTGTTGGATGCAACATACCAGTACGAATTGCCTGAATTGTAGCAACAGCTTCTAATCCACCTGCTGCACCGAGGCAATGACCTATCATAGACTTTGTGGCATTGATTTTTACATTTTTCAAATGATCTCCGAAAGCAGATCTCAATGCATTAATTTCAGCTAAGTCTCCAGCTAGGGTAGAGGTCGCATGTGCGTTAACATAGTTAATGCGTTCTTTTTCTATCTGAGCATCACGTAATGCGGCTTCAATACACAGCTTAACACCAAGTCCATCTGGTCTTGGATCTGTCATGTGGTTAGCATCACAAGATACACCACCACCAAGGTACTCTGCGTAAATTGGAGCGCCTCTCTTCAAAGCATGCTCAAGGCTTTCCAGAACAAGAACTCCTGCTCCTTCACCCATCACAAAGCCATCTCTATTTTTATCCCAAGGACGCGAAGCCTTAGAAGGGTCTTCATTTCTTTCAGACAAAGCTTTACAAGCAACAAAACCAGCAAGTCCGATAGGTAATACAGCAGCTTCAGAACCACCGCAAATCATAAGATCAGCTTCTCCATTACGAATATGCTGAGCTGCGGAAAATATACAATTATTAGCTGTTGCGCATGCAGTAGAAATAGAATAATTAGGCCCCATAAAACCGAGATCGATAGCGAGCAAAGCTCCAGCCATATTGGTTATTATAAAAGGCACGAAAAATGGAGTTAATCTTTTGAAGCCTTTTGTTACAAGAGTCTCAACCCCATCAGCATAAACATTCATTCCGCCCATGCCAGATCCAACTAAGACACCCGCTCTAGTTTTATCTAAAGCTTCAAAAGCATCACCTGTTAGGTTACTCATCTCTAATGCTTTTTTTCCTGCAACAATAGCAAATCTAATGTAGGGATCCACTCTTCTTGCTTGTTTTTTATCAAGATAGATACCTGTATCAAAATCTTTTATTTCTCCTGCAAACCTAGTAGGATAATCTTCACACGGAAAATTAGAAATAGGTACAATACCACTTGTCCCAGCTAGAAGCTTATTGTAAAACTCTTCAACATCAGTACCAAAACAAGAGGATATCCCCATTCCGGTAACTACTATTCGCTTTTTCTTCATAATCCCTCAATAAATAGGATCACAGAATACTTTATAACGAATAATTCCGCAATCCCTTTCCCTCTATAAGCATCAAGGTATTTTTAGAATGAAACGCTATTTTCAGCGCCTACATAAGCAACAGTCCTAGAGGAGGATATGTCTATAGAAACGTCGACTATATCGGCATCTCTCCAAAGCTCTTCAAGGTAATATTTTTCTCTAACAGCTGGAGTAAGAAGATGAACCATAAACTGCATATAATCAAGAACAACCCAATCTCCGACGGCCAATCCTTCGTGATGTTTAGGTGAAATTTCGTGTACTTTGAGAGCTTGAATAACAGCATGAGCGATTCCTGTAACATGTTTATTTACAGATCCTTCGGCTATTATTACATAGTCCGTCAAGGAAGAGAACTTCCTTACATCCAGTACAAGAATATTCATACCTTTTTTATCATAAATAGTTTGAGCTATAAGGTTAAGAATGAATTGATCGTTTCTTTTCATTAGCTTCTCATTGATAAAGTTGTTTTTGAATTATGTACTCTAATACCACGTTTGGTATCAAGTGTTGACAATACAATCCTTTTTTTATTCTATCTCTTAACAAAGTGCTACTTATGTCAAGAACAGGAATATCAATTAAATTATTTTTCAATACATCTTTTGAAGAACTGGAAAGTAAATTTGAAACTTCTATTGAGTTACACCTAGTACCTACCAGAGGCTTGGCTACTTGGAGAAGTTGATCTATATTTTTCCATTTATGGATACCCGGCAAAGCATCGTCTCCTAGAATAAGCCTAATTTCCACATTTTGCTTTTGCTGACTATATTTATCATTCAAATATTGAATGGTATCATAAGTATACGAAGGAGAATCCTCTTTTAGTTCATAATCGCAAAAAACAAAATTAGGAATAGATCTTATGGCAATTTCAACCATCTCAGCTCTATGTAAAGTGGAGGCATGCGGACGCTTATCGAGTTTAAAAGGAGATACAAATGCGGGACAGAATATAACCTGATCAAGCCCACATAATTCGGATAAGGAGATGGCAAGGTGTAAATGTCCAATATGTATTGGATCAAAACTACCCCCAAAAAAACCTATCGACTTTTTTTTCATCAATTATAATTTTGGCCAATTAAATTTAAGAGCAACCTTTTTTAACCTTCTATCTGGATTTACTACAACAGCAGACTCTGCGCATAGTAAAAGAGGCAAGTCAGAGTAGCTATCTGAAAAAGCTACCACATGATTTTCACCTTCTCCTAATCTTGTCAAAAGATACGCCATATAAGCAGCTTTATCTTCACCGTCCATTATATGCGAAATGTGACATAAAGCCCCTTCTTTGTCAACCTCATACTCGGTAGACTGGCAATCTGAAACACCCAATCTTAACGCTATTCTTTCAACTAAAAAACTCGGAGAATTAGATAAAATTACAGTATAATAACCTAGATGTTGAGCCCTTCGAAGCTCAGAAAATGAAGGTAAATAAATATCATTTATCAACCAATCATCTAAAAAACTTTCAACATGGCTTTGTAGTGTATGAATAGAAAGGCCCTTTAAAATCGAATCAAATACTTTCTCGTGAAGCGTCTTTAAATCAAGCTTCATAAAACGAAACCGTATGTAAAAGCAAACTGATTTTATTAAAGAGTGAAATGAAATAACTTGCTTTTTGTACAAAAAGATACAAAAAGCAAAGCTACTATTATTTTTTACGAGTGTATGATCTAAGTCGAACACATAGAATTGCAAAGCTACTACCCTTCGATTTCGGCTACTTTTTCTTCTAGCTCTTGAATCGAAGTATTAACCTTATCGAGGCTTACTTTTTCTGCTTCAATAAGTTCTCTGTACATCATTGCTTTTTCAAAATCGAAACCCGATCCACCCAATATTTTTCTATAAGACTCGATCTGAGATCTTATTTCGTTTCTTCGGACTTTTCTTTCTTCAAGTAAAGTAACTAAATCATCTAACTTTTGCCTGTCGGTATCAGAAAGAGTCATTAGTTTCTCACTTTTTCTTTCATCTATAACATCTCTTAATTGTTTAAACAATTTTTCAAATAACATCTTTTCAGATTTAGAAACAGTCAAAGAACCCATTTGTTCATGCATCTCTTGACGTTTTTGAATCAAATCATCCAATTCGATTGAACTGTGAGATGTAATTAAAGATTCTAATGAATTTTTAAAATCTTCAACTTGTTTTCTTTTTAAATTAAGGGCTTCTTTTTCTTTGAGCTCTTTTTCAATCTGTTTTTCTTTTTCTTTATCCCAAACTGGCTTACGAGCTTTAAACAATTCATCTTTTAAAGATTTTTGTTCAGAAAAACTAAGTTCAATAGTTTTCATAAATGCAAGAACTTCTTCAAACTGCTTTGTTGCATCAGAAAAAGAAGGAGAATCAAGACAGAACTGCTCGAACTCTTTAATTTTAGAATGAACAACCTCATAATTTTGTCGAATTACTTGTTTTTTATGAGAGATTTCCTTTTTCCTTTCTTTTTCCCATACTTTAAGCATATCCCAACATTGACTAAGTTTTAGTCTTGTACTAGTAAAGGACTGAGCATTTATCGTTAGAATTTTAGCAATATTCTGCAAAGATTTAATTTCTTCTCTCAAAACATGAAGTGGTTGAGTGTTCTGAACATCTTCATGAAAGTATTTACTCATAAATGAATCTACATCAGCTACAAACATTTCAGAGATTTCTTTTATGAAAGACTTCCTTTTTGGGAATACTAAATCTCCGGCTGCCGATAATTTTTCAAAAAGTTTGTTTTTATTTTTTATCCTCATCTCAGTTCTTATAACTTCTTTTCTAAGAGAATTTACTCTAGAAGCAAAAACATTAAGCAACTGCAAATTACTTTGAATCAAAGCATATTTATCTTTTGATGGGAGAAGCGTTGAACATGTGGTTGGAATATCAACAGGAACTACAGCCTCTAAACTGCTGTTATAATCTTCTAGATCTTTTATTAGAGCTTGTATTGCAAGCTCTATTTGCTCAAAAGCAAAAGCAGACTGCTCATCAAGAACATCTTTAAGTCTTCTAGCCTCCGTCGAAAGATCGACATACTCTTGCCAAAGTTCAGACCTAATTTTTACAGCCATTTGATCTTTGAACAATGGCAGGCAATACTTTCTCGCATCCCAAAAATCTCTGAATTTTGGCACAATCGAATCTGCTAGACTGTGTTTCATGAATTGAATACAAGATGATATTTTTTCTTCAACGTTATCCAGAGAATCTATTTTGTTTAATAAATCTCTAAATGCAACAGAAGCCTCTTTGGGCCTTTGTTTTTTTTCAGTAGTTTCGTCTAACGATTCATTTTTAGTAAAAATGTCCTCAAACGACGGTTCAACAGCGTTCTCAATTGTTTCATTTTTCGCTTGTTCATTAAGATGATTTTGATCTGAGTTCATAGTACGTGTTTATCAAAGTTGTGTTAGTAGTAAAAAAAAGTTTAATCGTATTAATTTTAGACCAATTGATGTTTAATGAAAAGCAAATTCCCCTATGGCTACTTAGAGTAGGAAATATGAAAAATCATACATGGATTAAAAAAAAAGAAAAACCATAGATAAAACAGTGAAATTGCTCATATCTTTTTAGATCACTTTTCATTGAAGAAAACGAGTTAAAAAGTACAGACATCAAAAACTTTCCTCGTAATCTTGAATAATTAACTCCGCTGCATGATCAAAAGTTGTGGATTCCATATCTAACCAGCGAAATAATGGTTCTTTTTTAAACCAAGTAAACTGACGCTTTGCATATCGTCTTGAAGCTTGTTTAAACTCTAGTAAAAATGAATTCCAGTCTTGATCAGATTGTGGGCTGTGTAAAAAATCCAAGCATTGTTTATATCCTATAGCTTGAGAAGCAGTTAAATTTTTTGCTAGACCTGCTTTTTCTAAATTTTTCACTTCGTCAACAAGTCCATTTTGTATCATCAAATCACATCGGGATTCTATTGCTGGATAAAGAGTCTCCCTAGATTTGTGTAAAAACCAGCATCTGAAATCATAAGACAACATTTCAGAAGAATACTGTTTAGAAAAATTAGAGACCTTTTGATCAGTAAGCGTGATAATCTCAAGTCCTCTAATTATTTTTTGTTTGTCATTAGAAGTTATAGTATTTGCATAATCTGGATCAGATTTTTTCAATCTTTCATAAAGAGTTTCAGAACCTTTTTCAAGCATTTCTGTCTCTAATTTTTCACGTACTTGAGAAATCGAAGGTGGACCACTTGGAGGTCCATAGATCAACGCTCTAATATAAAACCCTGTCCCCCCAACAATTATTGGAACCGCGCCTTTGTCAATAATTTTCTTAATTTCTTGATGTGCTTCAAAATAAAAATCGACCACATTAAATTTTTCAGTTACATCTCTTATATCTATCAAATGATGAGGAACTAATCTACGTTCTTCCTTGGTGACTTTCGCTGTACCTATATCCATTCCCCTATAAATCTGCATAGAATCCGCTGAAACAACCTCACCGCCTATGGCTTGAGCTATCATCAACGATAATTTTGTTTTTCCAACAGCAGTGGGTCCTGAAAGAACAATAACCTTAGGCTTTTTCTCTTTCAAAAGGTCTTTTTCCAAAGCAGGAAGGGTGATTTCCTGAGAAAAAGCAAACTCAACTTTTTCTTCTAAAGTAAATCCAGCGTTCACAAAGCACCTATAAATGAAGATTCTCAGAAAGTATAAACCTACAAAATTATAATGCAGCAAAAAACCTCTCACTAGCTAGTCAAAAATGGCAATCATCACCTCAGCAATAGTAAAAAATCCTAATAAAAAACATTTTTTAAAAACTTTGTATCGCTATGAGAAATATAAACGTCAGGTATCAAAAATAAGGATATAAGAACTTAAATCATAAAGATTCTAGTAGACATGGTTTCAAAACAAAAACAAGAAAGATATCCCAGCCCTAACGGACTGGGTTTACAGAAGCGTAAGGTGAAATTAATGAACAAGCTCCAAACGAACTCGTCTACCAAATCTTGCGCCAACAGTCATAGCTATAGTTCTTAGCGATTTTATAGTTTTACCTTGCCTCCCCACCACTTTTGCAACATCTTCATTCGAAACTCTCACTTCTATAATCGTGCCTTGATGTCCATCTATAATTTGTACATCTACTGAATCGGGCTGGTCTACTAAATTTTTTATAAGGTAGGCGATAAAATCTTTCATAGGTATTTTACATTTAATTGTTTATATTAATAAATATTCCCTCAGTTTTGGCACTAGTTTTCTCAAAGTTTTTAACTTCATAAAAAACTAACGCCTATTATTACACACATCATGTAACGAGGGCTTTTAGGGATTGGATACCCAAGCTATCTATTCTGATAGCCAATAACAGTATTTTCAGAGATCAATAACACCTCTAAAAGAGAAGTAAAATTATTTTAAAAAAACAAACAATTTAAAACCAGAAATCGGTTTATCGATGTCTTAAAGATTAAGACTATATTTCATCCTGGAATGTGTCCGCTCAACTCTAAAAAAGGAAACCCATGAACTTATCGTTCATTGCAGTTCCCTAAGATAGAAATTGCATTTAGTTTTACTGATTTTTTTAAATTAAATCAACAGAAGCCTGCTTCATGAACAACTCGATTACATCAATAAACCGAGTATCCCCATAGAGCGTAATGATTTTTAGATTAATTAAGACAGATTTTTAAAGTGAAAATAATAGCATTTAGAACATTTTTTTGCTATTAGCTTACTATCAACCAATTTACATTTGTATGATACAACTTATGTGGATTGGAATATTGCAAATCGATCTACACTATTTATGGATCAACTAATTTTTCGCATCTTCCACATATGCTAGATCTGTGAGTCTCAAATCAATAATTTTATGTGCAATAGCAGATTCTGAACTCAAAGAATACTCTTCAAGCAATCGTTTTCTTAACTCCAAATAGTTTCCTAATTCTTGGGAGTATCTAGAAACACTTAACCTAAGATAATGAGTACAAGTAACGGGTTCACTTCTATCTTTCAAATATATATCGTTATCGATTACTAATACTATCTCCCTCTTGCCAAGACTTAGATCTCTAGATTTCGACACATCTATTCTTTTTATACGAAATAGATCTTTTTGGCACAAAAGCAACTTGTTAAATATGTCAAAAGCTAAATCTACCAAATCTCCTTGCAAAGGCTTATTCCACAAAGCTGTAGGGATATTCATCGAGTTGTGGATTTGACCAAAAGGAGCTAATCCTAAATAAATTTCAGGCAAATTTTTGGGAGGGAAAAATGGATACATAGGAATCAAAAAACCTTCTTTATCAATTCCTACATTTTCGTAATCATAAATCCATGCGATGGGCTGCCTTACAGTATAATCTATGT